>CAJODF010000052.1 GCA_905233555.1 uncultured Prevotella sp.
ATGAGCCATTGAAACAGGCTGGTGACTCAGCGTCGGGAGTTCATTGATATGCAAATCATGGCAGAATGAGGAAATGAGAACCGTTGCCAGTTCGTAACCCAGATTTTTCTCTATCCTCCGAACTGCCTTTATTTACAAAAGGTTTGCGATTTTATCCAAAATTACGAAATAATTCATAATTCACAATTCATAATTCATAATTATTTTAAATATGTGAGGGGATAATTTGCCAGAGTCGATTATTTTGCGTACTTTTGCAAAGATTTACGTAAAAAAGAACGCAATGAACAGTAAAAAATATATCATCAACATACTGACATCCATCCTTCTGTTGCAGCCTTTCCCGGCGAGTGCTCAGAAGTTGACCCTCGGCTCGGCCACAACAAAGGACGGTGGCCGGTATCAGGGAGAGATGTTTCAGGGAAAACCCCAGGGAAAAGGCAAGGCTGTCTATAAGAACGGTAATACGTACGAGGGCGATTACGTGAAGGGTAAGCGCCAGGGATTCGGCATCTATACCTTCTTCGACGGCGAGAAATACGAAGGCGAGTGGTTCCAGGACCAGCAGCACGGCAAGGGCGTCTATTACTTCTCGAACAACAACCGCTACGACGGACTCTGGTTCCGTGACTACCAGCACGGACACGGCGTGATGTACTACTTTAACGGCGATGTCTATGACGGCGAGTGGAAGATGGACAAGCGTTCGGGCAAGGGTACCTATACCTTCTCCAACGGTGCCTATTATAAGGGTGACTGGAAGGACGACCAGAAGAACGGCAACGGTTTTTACGACTGGGGCGACGGTTCCAGTTATGACGGACAGTGGGCCAACAATATGCGCTCCGGCAAGGGTACGTTCCGCTACGCCGACGGTGACCAGTATATCGGACAATGGGCCAACGACGTGCAGAACGGTCGTGGCATCTACAAGTTCCAGAACGGCGATGTCTATGAAGGCGACTACGTGGATGGCGAACGTACGGGAACGGGTATCTCGAAGTATGCCAATGGCGACAAATATACAGGTCAGTTCTTCGAAGGCGACAAGCAGGGTCAGGGTACGATGGTCTGGAACAACGGCGATCAGTACATTGGCATGTGGCAAGGCGACAAGATGAACGGCAAGGGTAAACTCACCACGAAGAACGGCGACGTGTTCGAGGGTCAGTTTAAGAACGGCAAGATCGAAGGTGAGGGTATCGCCCGCTATGCCGACGGTTCGAAATTCAAAGGCACCTTCAAGGACGGCAAGCGTAACGGTGCTGCCATCGAGGAGGATAAGGACGGCAAGCGTTTCGAAGGCTCGTACAAGGACGATGTGCGCGACGGTAAGTTCGTTGAGAAAGACCGCAACGGCAAAGTCATTGCCTCGGGTACCTACGAGCGTGGCCATCGCCAGTTAGACAAATAAGCACTTAAAACTATAAAAAACAAAGTTATGGCAACAAAGAAAGAAACAACGAAAGCAACGAAGAAAGCAACGACGAAAGCGACGAAGAAAGTAACGACGAAAAAGAAGGTTACAACCAAGAAAATAGTGGATGCTGCTCCTGAGCACATCGGACTGGTGAGGAACGACTCATGGCTGGAACCCTTTGAGGCAGCCATCCGTGGACGGCACGATCACGCCGTGTGGAAACTCAACCAGTTGACGAGGAACGGCAAGAAAACGCTCTCGGACTTTGCCTCAGGCCATCTGTATTTCGGCCTCCACAAACTCGCCAAGGGCTGGGTGTTCCGTGAGTGGGCCCCCAATGCGACGGATATCTATCTGATTGGCGACTTTAACAACTGGCAGGAGTCGGAGAAGTACCGTTGCAAGCGCATTGCCGGTACGGGCAACTGGGAATTGAAACTCAGCGAGAAGGCCCTGAAACACGGCGACCTTTACAAGATGAAGGTGAAGTGGAATGGGGGAGAAGGTGAGCGCATCCCAGCCTGGTGCCGTCGTGTGGTACAGGACGATAATACGAAGATTTTCTCCGCTCAGGTGTGGAATCCTGAGAAGCAATATGAGTTCCAAAAGAAAAACTTCAAGCCCAAGAAGAACCCGCTGCTCATCTATGAGTGCCACGTGGGTATGGGTCAGGATGCCGAGAAGGTTGGCACTTACACCGAGTTCAAGGATAATGTGCTGCCACGTGTCATCAAGGACGGCTACAACTGCATCCAGGTGATGGCCATTCAGGAGCATCCCTACTACGGCTCCTTCGGCTATCACGTATCGTCATTCTTTGCACCGAGTTCCCGTTTCGGCACGCCCGAGGAACTGAAGGAACTGATTGATACAGCCCATAAGCATGGTGTCGCTGTGATTATGGATATCGTGCATTCTCACGCTGTGAAGAACGAGGTGGAGGGACTTGGTAACCTCTGTGGCGATCCGAATCAGTTCTTCTATCCTGGCGATCGTCACGAGCATCCGGCATGGGACTCGCTCTGCTTCGACTATGGCAAGGACGATGTGCTCCACTTCCTGCTTTCCAACTGCAGATACTGGCTTGAGGAATATAAGTTCGACGGTTTCCGTTTCGACGGTGTCACCTCGATGCTCTATTATTCGCACGGACTGGGTGAGGCCTTCGGAGGCTACGGCGACTATTTCAATGGCCATGAGGACGATAATGCCATCTGTTACCTGACGTTGGCTAACTGTCTGATCCACGAGGTGAACCCCAATGCCATCACCATTGCGGAGGAGGTATCAGGTATGCCTGGACTCGCAGCGAAGTTTGAGGATGGCGGCTATGGTTTCGACTACCGTATGGCGATGAACATCCCCGACTACTGGATCAAGACGATCAAGGAAGTACGTGATGAGGATATCAATGTATGCTCGATCTTCTGGGAGGTCAAGAACCGTCGTCCTGACGAGAAGACCATCTCCTATTGTGAGAGTCATGATCAGGCACTCGTGGGCGACAAGACCATCATCTTCCGCCTGATCGATGCCGATATGTACTGGCACTTCGCCAAGAAGGATGTCAACGATATGGCCCAGCGTGGTATCGCCCTGCATAAGATGATCCGTCTGGTGACTGCAGGTGCCATCAATGGCGGTTACCTGAACTTTATGGGTAACGAGTTCGGCCATCCTGAATGGATCGACTTCCCACGTGAGGGTAACGGCTGGAGTTACAAGTACGCCCGTCGTCAGTGGAACCTAGTCGATAACAAGGATCTCTGCTATCACTGGTTGGGTGATTTCGACCGTGCGATGCTGAAGACCATCAAGAGCGTGCGTAACTTCCAGGATACGCCTGTGACTGAAATCTGGCACGACGACGGCGATCAGGTGCTCTGCTTCATGCGTGGCGACCTTGTCTTCGTGTTCAACTTCTCGCCGACGCGCAGTTACACTGACTACGGCTTCCTCGTGCCTACAGGCTCTTACGATGTGGTGCTCAATACCGACTCGAAGGACTTTGGCGGCAACGGCTTTGCCGATGATTCGGTAACTCACTTCACCAACTACGATCCGCTTTACGTGAAGGATAAGAAGGAGTGGCTGAAACTCTATATCCCTGCACGCTCAGCCGTCGTCCTGAAGAAGAATTGAAATGAACTACAATCACCCTAATAAAAATAGTAGCACCGTCGTCATCCGATTGATGTGTGCTATTGTTTTTCTCACATTCTCATTTGTCTGGCTCTATTGCTTCCAGGCAGATGTCCTTGCTGCAGCCCAGCATGTACTGAGCAAGGGACTGACGAGTTATAAGCCTCTGGTGGGTGCCTTGCTCATCACCCTGGTGCTGCAGGTGCTCCAGTTGATTGTCTATGCCCTGACCCGTCTTCGGAAGCGGAGTCATGCGCTGACCTATCTTCCCTCGATGCTGGCACTGGCCATGATTACCAACATCAACAGCGACGTCGAGAGTGGCTACGCTCTGGGTGCCTGGTGGGTAGTATTGTTGATCATTGTGGTCTGGGTGCTGCTGGTTCTTGCGGCTCGTGCCTTGCAGGCCGTCGAACCGGATGCGGAGCCTAAGGGTTTCTTCTCCCGTCCCATGTGGATCAACATGCTGACAATGGCCCTGCTCATCATCGTCGTTGTCGCCATTAGTAACTCCAATGCCGTGTTCCACTATCGTATGCGGGCGGAGTCGAGACTGATGTCAGGCGATTACGAAGGTGCCCTTCAGATGGGTGACAAGTCGCTCGAGAGTGATGCCGACTTGCAGATGATCCGTATGTATGCCTTGTCGCGAACGGGTGAATTGGGTGAGCGTCTGTTTGCCTATCCTGTTTCCGCCCATAGCGAGGCGATGCTGCCTGTCGAGGGGAAATCGAAATTCGTGATGTATCCTACCGACAGTCTGTATAAGTTCTTGGGTGCACGCCCGAAGGGTGAGATGACAACAGACCGTTATCTGGAACTGATGCAGCGTCGCGACTCCCTGGATGATCGTCATATTGCCGACTACCAGCTCTGTGGCCTGTTGCTCGACAAGCGTATCGATGACTTCGTCCGTCTGCTGCGCCGCTATTATACCGAAGGCGACACGTTGGTTATCGACCGCTTGCCTAAACATTACCGTGAGGCGATGACCCTCTATACCCACCTGCGCTCTAAACCTGTTGTGGTCTATCATAACAATGTGATGGATGAGGACTGGAAGAATCTGCAGGAGTTGGAGGCTAAGTATCCTGACCCGACAGAACGTATGGGAAAGGTCGAAGAGCAATATCGTGGCACCTACTGGTACTACTACGAATATGAGAAATAAGAAGAAAGCCTCCCGATTGGGGAGGCTTCCTTGTTATAATAGTGAGGCTTTTATTTGTAGAGGTAGCGCTTGATGGAGCGCTTAGGTGTCTTCTCAAATTCTTCCTCGCGAATCTCAATCTCGGAAATCTTCTCGTAGGCGGGCAACATCTCGTTCAGGCCGTTGCGGTTCTGTTCCATCACGTTGCGGATGTCGTCAGCGGAGAACTTCATGTTCTTAGCCTCCTCGTAGTCGGGATAGACGATGGCCACCAGACGTGTGTCACGTTGTACGACAAGACTCTCCACCACTAAGGTCATCGAGTTCAGTTTGTCCTCAATCTCCTCAGGATAGATGTTCTGGCCACTGGGACCGAGGAGCATATTCTTACTCCGTCCGTTGATGTAGATATTGCCTTCTGCATCCATCGTGCCGAGGTCGCCAGTATGATACCAGCCCTCGCGATCGATGACCTCCGCTGTAGCCTCAGGATTCTTGAAATAGCCGAGCATCACGTTCAGACCGCGTGTAAGGATCTCGCCGGGTACGTGCTGCGGGTCTTTGGAGTCGATCTTCACCTCCATGTGGTAGGCAGCCTTTCCGCAAGAGCCTGTGGCAAAGTAATGCCAGTCCTCATAGCCGATGATGGGGGCGCACTCTGTGGCACCGTAGCCGACAGTATAGGGGAATTCGATGCGCTTGAGGAAATGCTCCACTTCCTGATTCAGGGCAGCGCCACCGATAATCACCTCGTACATCTGACCGCCGAAGGCCTTGAGCACCTCCTGACAGATCATCTCGCGTACCTTCTTCGAGATAACGGGCATCTGCAGCAACAGGCGCATACGGTTGTTCTGTATCTTCGGGAACACCTTCTTGCGGATAATCTTCTCGATGATGAGTGGGACGGCAATGACGATGACGGGCTTGATCTCTGCCAGCGCCTGTGCAATGATGGCGGGCGAGGGCACACGGTTCAGGTAATAGACATGACAACCGTGCAGGAATTCGAAGACAAACTCGAACGACATGCCGTACATGTGGGCCATCGGCAGCATCGATATGATACGGTCACCCGTGCGGATGGTCTTGCCAAGCACATGTTCTGCGAAATCATAGTTCGACCAGATGGCACGATAGGGCAGCATGACACCCTTCGAGAATCCCGTCGTACCGCTGGTATAGTTGATGAGGGCCAGTTCCTCTGGACTCTCTTCCTTGTAGTAGTTGACGTGCTCCTTGCGGAAATACTTGGGGAACTTCTTACCGTAGAGTTCGTTCAGGTGCTCACGGGCATACGTCAGTTTGTCGGTACGGCTCACCATCAACGAGTAGTCGGGATTGTTGATGATACCCTCGAGTTTCGGCATCTGTTGCGGATCGATAATCGTAGCCACATGATCGCCCACGAAGAGCAGGCGCGACTCGGAGTGGTTGACGATGTTATGGATCTGTTCTGCATTGAACTCGTGGAGGATGGGGACGGCAACGGCACCATAAGTCAACGTGGCGAGGAAGGCCACAGCCCATTGGCTGGAGTTCCGTCCGCAGAGGGCTATCTTGTCGCCCTTCACAATACCGCTATTCTCAAACAAGATATGTAGTTTCTCAATCTTTCGCGCTACATCGTGGAACTGCAAAGTCTGTCCCTTGAAGTCTGTCAGCGCATCGCGATCCCAATTCTCGATAACGCTCTTCTGGATCAGCGAATTGAAACTCGGTATTTCTTTGTTATACATATCGGCTTTATTTAGTTGTATAAGTAACGTTTAATACTCTTCTTAGGTGTCTTGGCGAATTCCTCGTCGTGCAGTTCGATGGCGGCGATACGGCTGTAAGCAGGCAACTGCTCGTTCAGGTCGTTGCGGTTCTGCTCCATGATGCGCTCCAGTTCCTCCTGTGTGAAACT
The DNA here is from genome assembly GCA_905233555.1 of uncultured Prevotella sp. Classification (GTDB taxonomy): domain Bacteria; phylum Bacteroidota; class Bacteroidia; order Bacteroidales; family Bacteroidaceae; genus Prevotella. Next base: position 6,622 of record CAJODF010000052.1, read on the forward strand.
GACCATTTCGTCCTTGTCAGGATACACCAGTGCGACGAGTTTGTCGCCACGCTGTACGACGACGCTCTCAGCCACCATCGGCATGGAGTTGAGTTTGTCCTCAATCTCCTCAGGATAGACATTCTGTCCGTTGGCACCCAGAAGCATGTTCTTGATGCGTCCACGGATGAACAGGTGACGTTCGTAATCCATTGTACCGAGGTCTCCGGTATGGTACCAGCCATCTTTGTCGATGGCCTGATGGGTTGCCTCTTCGTTCTTGTAGTAGCCCAGCATGACGTTGCAGCCCTTCGTGACAATCTCACCAGGGATGTTATACGGGTCGTTCGAGAGGATCTTTACCTCCATGCGGTCAACGGGCTTACCACAGCAGCCAGCCACGAACTCCTTGTGATCACAATAGGAGATAAGCGGGGCACACTCGGTGGTACCATAACCTACGGTGATGGGGAAGTTGATGCTCAGCAAGAACTCTTCCACCTCCTTCGAGAGGGCTGCGCCACCCACGATGATCTCGTAGAAATTACCGCCAAAGGCATTATAGACTTCCTGACAGATACGATCCTTCACCTTCTTATTCACCACAGGCATCGACAGCAGCAGTTTGACACGGTTGTCCTGCACCTTCGGGAACACCCGTTTGCGGATGATCTTCTCGATGATAAGTGGTACGGTGACGATGAGTGCCGGACGGATGTCGGCAAAGGCCTGTGCGATAATGGCGGGCGATGGCAGACGGGTCAGGAAGAACAGATGGCACCCGTGACAGAAGGCAAAGAGGAACTCCACCGCCATACCGTACATGTGTGCCATCGGCAGGATACTCAGCAGATTATCGCCAGGATGCACTTTCTTGCCCAGACGGTCCATGATGAATTCAATGTTTCCCCAGATGGCCCGATAGGGCAGCATGACACCCTTCGAGAAGCCCGTCGTACCACTGGTATAGTTGATGAGAGCCAGTTCCTCGGCCTCGTCCTGATGGTAGTTGACGTGCTCTCTGCGGAAAGCCATCGGATACTTGCTGCCAAACATAAGATTTAAATGTTCGCGCGCGTACGTAAGGCGTTCCGGACGGGAGATCATCAGCGAGAAATCGGGGATATTGATGATGCCTTCAAGAGCGGGCATCTGCTCTGGGTCGATTGTCTTTACGGCATAGTCGCCGATGAACAGGAGTTTCGACTCGGAGTGGTTGACGATGTTCTGTATCTGTTCGCCGTTGAACTCGTGGAGGATGGGCACAGCCACAGCGCCGTAGGTGAGTGTGGCGAGGTAGGCCACAGCCCAGTGGGCAGAGTTCCGTCCGCAGATGGCAATCTTGTCGCCCTGCTTCACGTCGCTGTTCTCAAACAGGATATGCAGTTTTTCTATCTTGCGGGCTACGTCGTGAAACTGGAGGGTAATACCCTGATAGTCCGTCAAGGCATCTTGATCCCAGTTCTCTACGATGGCACGTTGTATATAGGCATTAAAACTACTGAAAGTCTTCATTAAATTGCACAAATTTCAAAATTTTGTGCAAAGATACGGTGTTTTCTGCACATTCGCAAAAAAAATGTGCAATAATTAACGTTATTTTACTCATATCGCATCGATTTCGCAGGGTGGATATGCGAAATCAGGAAACTCGGTGCGATGAGAACGAAGATACTGATAAGTAGGGTAGCGACGTTAAGCAGGACAAACAAGGGAATGTTGATTTCCATCGGCACCTCGCTGACGTAGTAGGTCTGTGCGTCGAGGGTGATGAGGCCCGTTGTCTTTTGCAGCAGGATGATGCCGAGTCCAAGGATATTTCCCAACAGGAGACCCTGTCCGATGATGAAGGCCGCAAACCAGAGGAAAGTGTGGCGGATGGTCTTATTGCGGGCCCCGATGGCTTTCAGTACGCCGATCATCTGGGTGCGCTCCAGGATGATGATAAGCAGTCCGCTAATCATCGTAAAGCCTGCCACGCAGACCATCAGCGCCAGGATGATCCACACATTGATGTTCAGCAGTTCGAGCCACGTGAACACCTGCGGATAGGCTCCATAGATCGTCTGCGAGGAGAGGGTCTGTCCATAGGGATCGCTACTGCGGTTCACCTTCTCAATGACATCATCCTCCGTCACTTGCAGTTGTGAGAAATCATCCACCAACAGTTCCACACCCGTCACCTGATCATCTTCCCAGCCGTTGATCTTCACGGCGGCATAGAGGTCAGTGATGCAGAGGGCCTCGTCGAAACGGGTCATGTTGGTCTGGTAGATACCAGAGATGGTATAACGGCGGGTGCGTACGCTCTCGTCGATGAAATAGGCATAGATCTTATCGCCGACATTGAGTCGCAGTTTGTCGGCAATCATCCGTGATACCAGCAGTTTGTTGGTACTGGTCGTATCACTGAACACGGGTATCTCGCCTTCCACGAGGTGCTCTTTGAGGAATGTCATGTCGTATTCGGGACCTACGCCCTTGAACATCACGCCGAGAAAGTCCTCATCCGTCTTCAGGATACCCTGCGTGAAGGCATAGCGCTCCACATGCTTCACGCCCTTCAGTCCTTTGAGCACCTGCATCATACTGTCGTTGAAGCACACAGGGTAGCGGTCTGTGGAACTGAAGGTCATGATGTTCTGCACCTGGATATGACTGCCGAATCCCACCACCTTGTCACGGATGGTATGCTGGAAGCCCAGTACCACTGCCACGGTGACAATCATCACCGCCAGTCCGATACCGACGCCGAGGGTGGCTATACGGATGGCAGGGCGACTCACTTTCCGTTTGTCGCCCTGATCACTGTAGATTCTCTTCGCTATGAAAAACGGCAGATTCAAAGAGTTTGAACTTTGAAATTTGAAGTTTGAAATTTTTGATTACTCTTCATCGACTCTACCGGGGTATGCCTCCAAAGCCTTCCTTAGTACGAACAATGCCCGCTCCAGGTCTTTCTTCTTCAGCACATAGGCGATACGTACCTGATTGATGCCGGCACCCGGGGTGGTATAGAAGCCTGCGGCAGGCGCCATCATCACCGTCTCACCTTCATACTCGAAGTCGGCCAGACACCAGCGACAGAATTTCTCTGCATCATCCACAGGCAGTTTGGCTACGGTATAGAAGGCACCCATGGGGATGGGGGAATAGACACCGGGGATGCGGTTCAGTCCGTCGATCAGACACTTACGGCGCTCCACATATTCGTCATACACCTCGCGCAGGTATTCCTCGGGAGTGTCCAACGAGGCCTCTGCCACGATCTGTCCGATGAGGGGCGGGGAGAGGCGAGCCTGACAGAACTTCATCACAGCCTTCCTCACTTCGGCGTTCTTCGTGATGAGGGCACCGATACGGATACCACACTCAGAATAGCGCTTCGACACGGAGTCGATCAAGATGACATTCTGCTCGATGCCTTCCAGATGACAGGCGGAGATATAGGGCGAACCGGTATAGATATACTCACGATACACCTCGTCGGAGAAGAGATACAGGTCGTACTTCTTCACCAGGTCGCGTATCTGGTTCATCTCGCGGCGGGTATAGAGATAACCCGTCGGGTTGTTGGGGTTACAGATCATGATGGCACGGGTGCGCTCGTTGATCAGTTCCTCGAACTTCTCCACCTTCGGCAAGGAAAAGCCCTCCTCGATGGTGGTGGCGATGGTACGTATCTTGGCACCTGCGCTGATGGCGAAGGCCATATAGTTGGCGTAGGCTGGCTCCGGCACGATAATCTCGTCGCCCGGGTTCAGACAACTGAGGAAGGCGAAGAGCACCGCCTCTGAACCGCCAGAGGTAATAATGATATCCTCTGCCGTCACTTTAATATCGTATTTCGCGTAATAATCCACGAGTTTCTCCCGATAACTCAGGTAACCCTGCGAGGGTGAGTACTCGAGGATGTTGCGGTCTATCTGCTTCAGGGCGTCAAGTCCTACTTGGGGTGTTGGCAGGTCGGGCTGACCGATGTTCAGGTGGTACACCTTCGTACCCCTTTTCTTAGCGGCGGCGGCAAGGGGAGCGAGTTTCCTGATAGGCGACTCGGGCATCTCAAGGCCGCGTACTGATATCTCTGGCATCGCTACAAATTCTTTTAGTCGCTGCGCTTTGTAAAAGCGCTAAAGCGAGTTCAATTTTCCGATTTACAATTATTTCGGATGCAAAGGTACTAAATATTTTTGAAATCGTGCTTTTTTTCGATTTAATTGTGTACTTTTGCACCAAATTTCTGCACCGCAGAATCAAATTGTAGATTGTAAATTCTCAAATTGTAAATTAAAAAGGTGAATTACGAAGAATTGTTAGAGACGCGTGATGCGCGTCAGACCAATAAGGTGCGCATGCCTTACGGCTACTTCTACAAGCGCCTCATCGACGGGAAATACAGCAACTTCGTGGAGTTCCACGATGAGTTGTCCGACAATATCGCCTTCAACGAATGTATCCGCAAGCAGTGCGAGGCGCTGAGTCAGATCAAGAACAAGCACCAGTTGCGCTTCACCCCCAACGAGGGCGACGACGGTATCTATGCCGTTGCCGTAGAGACGGGCAACTACCTCACTGTCGAGCAGATGCTCAACGATACGCCTGCCGTTGTGGCCAAGGGCGACTTCCTCGATGCTGTCATCAGCGACCTGGTGAACCTCACTGCCGAACTCCATCAGCAGGGCATCCAGTATCTCTGCTTCTCGCCCAACAACGTGCTGGTGCGCAAGAACGACAATACCGTCCGCCTGCTGCTCCACGGCTCGTTCTTCCTGCCCTTGAAGTCGCAGGACGAGATGTTCGACGGGGTCGAGGACTATGTGGCTCCCGAGGTGTTGACGGAAGGCAAGGCCGACGACCGCAGCGACGTCTATTCCCTCGCTAAGTTCGTCGATTACCTCTATGCCTCCTCAGGACTGCCCTTCGAACTGAAGCACGTCATCAAGAAAGCCACATCGGTAAACCCCGAGGAGCGCTATGCCTCCGTCGAGGACTTCTATAAGGCCATGAAGAACCGCCGCAACATCCGTCGCACGGGAACGATTGCCGCCGCAGCCCTCGCCGTAGCCCTCATCGTGGTGGGCATGTTCTTCGAGATGCTGCCTAACACCGAACCTGTCGAGTTCGTGAAACCCGTCGAGGAACCCGTCGAGGAAAGTCTTTTGGACGATGGCTTCAACCCCCTCACGGAACTGGGCCCCGATGCCGATTCCGCCACGATTGCAAAGGCCATTCAGGACTATATGATGAACGACTCCGATAAGGTCGATGAGAAGAAGATGCGCGAGTTCCAGGCCAAGGCCGAACAGATCTTCCGCAAGCAATACACCAAGGCCGCCGACGTCATCCTCTCGAAGATCTACAACAACGAGCGGATGAACAACAACGAGAAGAACTTCAAGGCCACGAGCGAGGAGGTGATGAAGGAACTGGTGGAAAAACAGCGCGAGATGGCGGAGCACTCCTCCCTGAGCAGCGAGACCGCCCAGCGCATCGCCTCGGAGATCATCGAGCAACTCACCGAGAAGAAAAAGGCCGAACTGGCGAAAAAGGAAAAAGCAGACAAAGAAGAGTAATCATAAACTTCAAAATTCAAACATCAAAATTCAAACTTAAGATATGAGATCCAGAACAGCAGAATGGTTTGAGTGCAAGATCCGCTATGAGAAAGTCATGGAAGACGGCTTGCAGAAGAAAGTCACGGAAACGTATGTAGTCGATGCCCTCAGTTTCAGCGAGGCCGAGGAGCGCATCATCGAGGAAATGTCATCCTATATCAGCGGCGAGTTCAATGTAACCGACATCAAGAAAGCCAATTACAAGGAAATCTTCTTCGCCGATCAGGACGCCGCCGATAAGTGGTACAAGGCCAAACTCCAGTTCGTCACCATCGACGAGAAGACCGCCAAGGAGAGCCGCACCAACATCTACTACCTCGTTAACGCAGGCTCGTTCAACGGCGCCGTGAAAAACATCGACGAGGTGATGGGTGGCACGATGATCGACTATGTCATCGCCGCCATGAGCGAGACCACCATCATGGACGTTTTCGAATACAACAAGAAAGAAGTGAAAAGTGAGAAGTGAAAAGTGAAAAGTTTGCCGCCGTATGTATGATGTAAAAGGCAATCTCCACAAGGTGCTCGACGTGCTGCCTGAGGGCGTACGCCTCGTGGCCATCTCCAAGTACCATCCCAACGAGTATATCGAGGCCGCCTACGCCGAGGGACAGCGCATCTTCGGCGAGAGCCACGAACAGGAACTGCGCCAGAAGCACGAGTCGCTGCCCAGCGACATCGAGTGGCACTTCATCGGCCACCTGCAGACGAATAAGGTGAAGTACATTGCCCCCTACGTGTCGATGGTTGAGGCTGTCGATTCCATCAAACTCCTGCGCGAGATCAACAAGCAGGCCGAGAAGTGTGGACGCACCATCAAGGTACTGCTCGAACTGCACATCGCCGAGGAAAGCACCAAATACGGACTTACCCTCGATGCCTGCCGCCAGTTGCTCAGCGACGGCGAATGGCGCACGATGCAGCACGTCCGTATCTGCGGTCTGATGATGATGGCCTCGTTCGTAGATGATCAGCAGCAGATCCGCCGTGAGATGCAGACCGCTCGCGACTTCTTCGACGAAGTGAAAGCACAGTATTTTGCCGACGACCCCGCCTTCTGCGAGCGCTCCTGGGGCATGAGCGACGACTATCCCGTTGCCCTCCAGACCGGCTCGACGATGGTCCGCATCGGCACCGCTATCTTCGGTCCAAGAGTCTATTGATTACTTATCACTTTTCACTTCTAAACAGGTACTGTCCCCGCTTCATCTTGCCCCAGTGGATCGCATGCTTCGGGCAGTGGTGATAGCACGCCAGACAGTTCGTACACCGTCCGTTATGCTTCCAGCGGGGCGGCGTCCCTTCGATATCATCTACCGGACACAATCTGCTACACAGACCGCAACCGATACAGGCCGCCTCATCCACCCATAGTTTATCGTCCTTGATCAGGTGCTTGTTGTAGTACCCGCCAATCACGTAACTGTACGTTCTGGGGATGGCGCCCTTCACCAGTTCCACCACGCCTTTCTGCCTGTTTCTTATCACGTCGATGATATGTGGCAGACGCGCCTTTGCAGCCTCAATCTTCTGCCTTTCCTTCTCCGGCGTGTCCAAGTGCAGGAACGAGAAGCAGACGTTCGACTCCGGCATCACCACCGCAAAGAGCGCCTCCGCCTGCAGGCTACTGCCGTCCATCGCTTTCAGCCCTGGGTTCGCCGCCAGTTCCTTGTTGAATATCGTCATGGCCTCGCCCATATTGTCGCCGCACGTCGTCAGCGCCCAGCAGTATGGGGCAGGGGAGGGCACAATTATCTTGCGGACGAAGTCTCGCAAAATGCGTGGTGGCTGCCACCCGTGCGTCGGGAAGCAGAATCCGATACTTTCGCCCTCCTGCAACTCAAACTCATACCGCCCCTCCCTGATCAGGTCAGGGATAAACAGCAGTTCCTCTCCGATGGCCTCCGCTATCTGTCTAGCCACCCACCGTGTATTACCCGTGCCAGTGAAATAGAATATCATGCTGCAAAGGTAGCGCAAAATTTCGATTTAGCGAAGAGAATACAAATAAATTTGGATTCTTGAGCGTGAGAAAGTTATCCAAATCGAGCGAAATACAAAAAAAACCGCCGATACACCCCGTGAGGAGCATATCGGCGGCTAAATTTAAGTTTTTCCGACATCCGAGCGGGCCAACGCCCACCCTCGGAGCATGGCGAAGTAATCGAGAGATTCCGTACCGTTCTCCTGGATGGCCATCGCAGCCCCCACCATCATCCAGCGCGAGGGCTGTTCGAGGGGAATGCCGAGGGGCTCATCGGGCTGGATGCCAGTGAGTCTCGACACGTTGGCGATATACGCCTCTGTCTTATTCTCACTCGGCGGTGCCCAGCGCGAGATGATGCCCCGGATGGTATAGAGCCGGTATTTGTGGTAGTAGGTACGGGTGAGCAGGTAGAACGCTGCGCGCCAACCGTACTCCAATGATTTGAACTGGCAGAAGGCTGCATCATTTTGAGCCTCTGCGAGACCTTTCCACTGATCCTTGCCGTTACGGCGTATATTCAGTGGGTTGTGATTCCTGATTCCTCTTGGTAACATAACTGCAAAAATGAAAAATACTAATTGACTAATTGACTAACTCACTAACTAAATGGCCTTTGCCAACTTCCGGTACTTCCCTCTTTGCACCATCTCCACCACATTCTCATTCACGAACCGCTTGATCCGCTGTGAGGCATTGACAATCGAGGCATACCCGAAAGTCCGCATCACGTCCTGGGTCGTGAATTCGTCAGGCAACATATTGTAGTACTTGGCGGTCTTGTCATATACACGGCGCAACTGGGTGTCGCGTGCCTCGTTCTCAACTGCCCGAACAGCGCATCCTCGCACTTGTTGATGATCTCGCACATCAGGTCGGCAAAGTCCAGATGGTGCTGCTCAATCTTCACCTCGCCGGTCTTGGCGAACGCCTCCCAAGAGGGCTGGGTCGATATCACCTGAGGGATGCAGACCGCCATCACCTTGTCCTGCAGGCGCTTGCGCTCCAGGTTCAGCACCTTGTCCTCGTTGATGCGTGCCTCTTCCCCTAGGGCGGAACAGAGGTCATAGACGTGCTTCACCAACGGTTCCACGCCTTTGATCTCACACTTCAACTGGTCGAACCGGGCGCCCCACTGCTCCATCTCCTGTGCAGGCTTGAGGTCGCGTTTCGTGGCGCAGTACTCGTCGGTGTGGTAGTCCTCCTCGGGCATCACCCAAGGCGTCATGCGGGTTGACATGCCGTCGCCGATGTTCCTGGCATTGATGAACTGTTGCAGGGAAGTCCTCGTACAGGTGAAAACGCCTGAGAACATCATCGGCATCGAGTCGTTCACGGAGTCGGTATTGGCGTAGTCCACACCGTTGCGCTCATTGTGGAAGGCCTGCAACAGGATGTCGCGTTTCTCCTGGAAGCCGCCCTTGGCATTCACCAGCGAGAGCAGTTCGGTAGAGAACATATACTGGTGCAGGAACCACTTCTCACCGTTGTAGCCTGTCTCGATGTTGTTCTCCGCATGCTTGTAGAAGCGGTTGTTCGACACCTTCACCACATTATAGCGGATGATGCCCCCGGGCTCCTGCAGCGCCTCGCCTTTCTGCGCCTTGCTCGACGTGTTTCGCGCGTTCTTCTCTTTCTTATAGGCCTTCTCGGCATCGCGGGCAGGCTTGTCGCTCTCGCGCATCGTCAGCATGATATGGTCGTCCTGTTCCTTGGCGAGCGACTTGCCCGAGGCGGGTTCGCCCTCCATCAGCACCAGCGAGTTCAACCGCTGCATGTCACCTCGCCAGTTCTGGTAGTCGCAGCGTGTCAGCAGCACGGAGTACATGCCCGAGGCGGAGATCACGCCGCCAGGCTTCACCTTCCGGTTGTCGATGTGGGCGATGGCAGGCTCGTAGCAGCCCAGCGGCAACTGCATCAGCCGGTCGGCCCAGTCGTCGTAAGGCAGGTTGTTCTGCACCGTATCCTTCTTGGTGTATTTGATGCCGAAACTGTCGAGCGTCTGGGCCAGTTCTTCCGACATCGGCCCGCGGGGACGGTACTTACACACGTCCTGTGCCATATTCTCCAGTTCCTGCTGCCTGCCTTCCTTCACCATTTCCTCGTAGATGTCGGTCTGCTGCATCAGCCAGAACACGTTCTGTGGCCGATTGTCCATGATGCGGCGCAGTTCGCCCGCGAGTTCCAGCATGCGCTGGTGGCGGTCTCCGATACCGGGTTTGCCGCCCTTCAGTTCCCACCACTTGGCGAGCAGGTCCTTGTAGGGCACCCCGTGGTAGCAATAGACCCCGTTCTCGTCCTTGTCGAGTTTGATCTCAGCATCACACAGGGACTGGCTCTCATCTGTGCTCTGCTTGCAGGGCACAGTGGTGTCTGTCCCTTGTGTGCTGTCGCCGAAATCAAGACTCCCCTGAGAATTGCCCTCACGGTATTGCCTGCCGTACTTTTCGTCGTATAGAGGATTATCATATTCAAACAGTTCTTTTTCGTTAATATAAAGGATATCGTCCCATTTCGGGATGTACGAGAGTCTCGACGAGTCCTTGCACCCCTTGTCGATCTTGATGGCAAGGCCCAGTTTCTTGGCGAGGTTCTTCTGGTTGTCCACGAGGTTGTAGTTGATGTCGGCTATCGACACCGTTTTCAGCCCCTCGCCGCCCGGCGTGATGAAGGCCAGCAGTATGGCCTTAACATCCTCACTGCTTAACTTCTTCACGGCTTCCTCATAGACCTTCCTCGGGTCTTTGCCTACGTGGTCGAAGTCGCACATCACCAGTCCGTTCAGCACACACTGGCTCTGCAGGCGCCAACGCCCCATCTTGCCCTTGTTGTACTTCTTGTCGCCCAGACTCACCAGCACCTCCTTGGTCTGATAGAGGCAGCCCGGCAGCGAGTCCTTTATCTTCTTGGCCTCGGCCACCTTACCGCAGGCCATGAGCCTGCGGTGTTCGACGATGGTGGCAGCCGTCTGGGGCGACTGTGTCAGCCGCTTGAATTGTTCTACCGGGCACTCCTGGCACTCAGCAGACTTGTTCTGTTGGTAAGTAAACATCTTCTCAGTTCTCCTTCAAGGTTACTAATTTCCGTTCCGTAGTCGGTGTTGACATCGAGTTTCACCGTCTTCTTCACCACCAGTTCGTGGCGTTTCTCAGAGATCCAGACCTCCAGCCGGGGGTCGTTCGTTTTCAGCGGACGCTCTATCGGGTCGGGGCTGGGCGTGCCGCCCATCTCCACGATAAACGCGTCGAACTGCTTCTTCATGTCGCCGATCAGGTCGCCCGAATTCTCGGGAGCCATCAGTTGGATCACCCGCTTGGGGTTGCGCTTGCCCGTCGTGGTGTACATCTGGCTGTCGCCTCGTTCCACCACATCTTTCTTGATCGGTTGGCCCTTTGCCTCGGGTCTCACGATAATCTCGTCAGTCCCTGCCTTCACTCTTACCTTTGCGCGGTAAGTAAGGTCTTTCTCAAAATACTTCTCGTTCATAATGGTTGTTGTTTAAAAGTCATTTCAGTCTTGAGATATAGAAATTGTTGATGTAGTACTCCCTGCCGTCCTGCGCCTGACGCTTTTGTGCCACCCAGGCTCCCTGCACCGCATGAGGCCGCTTGGGGTCGTAGGTCGTATCCTTCTCGCGTCGTGCCAGATTGCTCGGCATCTCGGCATAGAAAAAGTCGATGCCGTCGTCCAGAAGGAAACCGCGCTTGGCAATCGTCTCACCGTTGTACTCGTGCTCCGAGTACCCATAGTCCTGTAAAATCTTTACTTGTTTCTCCATAATTCTCTTTTGTTTTTAAAACGATTATTACTAATTTGGAGTCCGGCCGGAGTTCCGAGTGCAAAGATAACCAATAAAGAAAAGCCCGACAAGCAAAAACCTGTCGGGGGAATTTTTCGGGGAATAATGAATCTGTGGGGGAATCTCTGAGTGAAAATCAGAGCCCGTTTTCGTCTAAAATCTCTTTAAACCGCTTAGTCACTTCCACCATCCTGTCGTATGGAATACGGCTCCCGGAAGTCGTGGGGTCGTAACGCCAGCGGTCAAAGGGCTTGTTAAAGTCGGTCTTGCTGATGTTTCTCACGGAGTCCCGCTTATACGGTCTGTTTACCCGCTTGGGCATAACCCGGAGAATAAAACTGTCGAAACCGATAAAGTCCGAGTCCTTGCAATACCCTTTATCCACCAGTATGCGATACACGGCTTGCCAGTGGTTCTGCTGACTGAACAACAGATCATCTTCAAAGTGCTCTTCCATCAGCAGGCTGATGCATTGTCGGATGCGCTCCTCATCAGCCGACAAGCATGTAATCTCATTACAGGTCGATACCTCCTGATGCTTGCCATGGATAATGTTCTGATTCTGAATATTGCCCACATGCTGGGCGCCCTGGGCAACATACACAAAAGTAAAGTTGCCGCCGTTCTGATTCCAGCCTGCCTGATGCATAGCCTCAAGCAGGCGATTGATTAAACCGAGGGTTTCCTCGTCATTGATATTCATTTTACGTTTCTGTTTTTAATTGATAGATACTAGCCAAGGATACGTTCATACCCTATGGCGTTAATAAAACTAAAGATTTATTTGGGGGAATGTAACAATCCTGGCTTGTCACCTACTGGTTTATTGAAAGCTCCTCAAAAAAGGAGGTGCACTAGGTCTGTAGTCCCATAAAAAATACACCTGGCTAGGGAATCATTATCTACGTCTCTACAAACCGTTATTATGAGGAGCGCGTCGGTTGCAATTAGGCGTAGAATCTGATTCCGTTTACTAGCCAGGTGAACTTTGGGATTCTAAAAGTAACCTACTGCTCTTTTTTCCAATAAATATCTTGTGGGTGCAAAGATACAAACTATCTTTGACACCCCCAAATTTTTCAGGAAATTTATGGACTCATCGCTGCAATCTCTTTAATTTATGCATGCATATTTGTTTTCTCTGAGTTTCTTTCTCATGTTCGCTTATCAGACCTAATCATTGTGCAATCTTGGGTTTGGCTGTCTGGAGGAGGCATTGGCGGATGCCGAGAAAGTCTAGTTGGATAAACCTGATCGATTCAGGTGTAGAATCGCTGTTGCGGACGATCCTTCCATCAGGTGAAATGATACAATAGGCATCCAAGGATTTGCTGATGCCCATGGTTTTGTTGAAATCCTTAATCCAGTCCATGCGGCTTGTCATGTTGTAATAATAATGTTCGCCTTGCAATTTCGTATAATAGCGCAGCCATTTAGCGTTATTCCATCCGGCATACTTGTGCTTCAAATCTATATTGCTATTATAGACATTCACCCACACGATATCAAGGTCAGCCAATTCACTTTGTAACGGTAAAATAACATTATACACGATTTCCGGGTTGACGTATCGATGAAAATGGATAAAGATTGTATGTCCATGATAACGCTCACGCAGCGTCTGGAAGACCAACGAATCAGGAATGCCCTGCAAGGTGTCACCAACGATTACCTTTCCATCCAATCTATTATATTCCTCACGAAAGATGTTCTGCCACGCCAGCAACCATTGTTGATAGGCGGGAGGCAGATTGGCCAACGTTTCGGCAATCTCATCAATATCAAGCAGCCTGAACTCATTGCTCATCTGATCCCGCAATTTCCAAACGGTTTTCTCACGGGCAATAAAATCCGGTAGGAGTGTACCGATATCGATATTGAAATCTATAAAATCACTTATTTCTGGACAATAGACCATCTTAGGGTCTTTGATGAGTCGCTCGAAAGCATCCAGTTCCGCAACTACCGCATCGCGCTGCCAGGCAATTAGTTTCTCTTTGGCTATGGAGGATTCTTGCGTCCCTTCGGTAGCAAGCGGCAAGCCGGTTACATTGGCCGCGTTATTCAGTTCTCTTGGTGGGGTCGTCGATACTCGCCTAAAAGTTTGTATCTGCCAGCATAGCCTGACCAGTTCCTTCATGGCTGGCGACCATTGTTCTTCAACCTTCATCGTGTCGAGTTCGGCCATCCGCAGTTCCAGTTGTTTGGTAGGCAGCATTGCCCGAATGGCTTTTTCATGTTCCCATTCTTCTCCGTCCGTATAGATATTCTTGAAGTACTTTTCGATGAATGTTTTATGATAAAAGAAATAATGCTCGTTCAGTTCATTAGCCAGTTGCGCCAACGGACCCCTCGTTACATAGAGTATGGTGTTGCTATTGGGCTTATTATACATATACCGATAGTTTATCTCGCGCATGTTGAAATACACTTCAGTCTCCGTGTCTGGCCCTACATAAGCAATCCCAACACCTTTTTTCTGAGGTTCAAATGTCAGTGAGATAGGTGTAATATGGGCAACTGGCAGTCGGAAGGTGAAGTTGCCTGTAGGCGATACCTGTCCACATAGTGTATCACCAACCTGATGAGGTGATGAACTTGGATGACGAAACACAAGCGTGATCTGACTACACATACCAGGCCTATAGTCCATCAGATGGCCTTTGATGGTAGCCCATCCAAAACGATAATCTACCTTAGGCAGGGTGTCTTGTACGGCCATAA
>CAJODF010000053.1 GCA_905233555.1 uncultured Prevotella sp.
GCGTAACAATGATTATGAAACCAAAATCAAATCATAGACAGTGGCTTCGCTTCGCCTATCTGCTGCCTATCATAGCTGTCTCGCTGGCAATGTCGGCGAAAATCCAAAAGGATGAGGTGGTCAAACTTGACTCCTCCGAAGTGACAGATGATAAGATTAAATCTCTTGCTGATGATAATCGCCTTATTCTGCTCATCGATGATTTAGATGACTTGAAGAAAGTAGTAGCTGAAAAAGGTAAAACAAGAAAAATGAAAGCAAATCTTGACTTTAATGATCATTTCACCCAAAAGAACATGGATGGCAAGACTATTATTGTCCGTCTGTCAAAAGGCACGTTATATGAAAACGATAAAGGCTCGAAGAAGATAGAGACAGATCTTGACTATGCATTCCCTAAAGGAGGCTTTGAATGGCGACTCAATGGGAATCCGTTCGATGAGAACAATATTCCTGTCCTCCATTTCATGTTGCTCAAGAAGGTTGAGAATCACTGGAACGGCAAGAAGAATGTGGTGAATCTTGTCACGAAGAGCAATCCGCAGTTAAGTGAAATAGTTGTCGTGGATAAGGCACCTTCTGCAAATGAGGCCGCTGACGATAAGAAATTCATCGCTAAGGGTGTCGTTTATGACTATGACAAAGCCCAGCCTACGCCAATTGTTGGTGCCGTTATCTTGGTCGAAGGAACCAAGAAGGGTACTGTAAAATTCCAAATTGAAGTGTCAATGGGTGACAGGATTACTGCATCCTATGTTGGCTATGAGTCGAAGACAATAGGTGTCAGCAAAATCTATTCAGAGTCGAGTAAGTCTAACGAATATTATATCGGATTGAATAAAGAGACAGAAGCAGATGAACCAGAAAAGGTTTATGACGTCGTAGAACAAATGCCTGAGTTCCCTGGCGGACCAGCAGTCCTTTACGAAACCTTGGTCAAGAGTATACAATACCCGGAAGAGGCCCGCATAAAGGGTGCTCAGGGCCGTGCCATTGTAACCTTCGTTGTGGAGAAAGACGGCAGCATCAGCAACGCCCGTGTGGTAAAGTCTGTTGACCCGTCACTCGATGCCGAGGCTCTGCGTGTCATCAATACTATGCCCAAATGGAATCCCGGCAAACAGAATGGAGAACCGGTGCGGGTGAAATACACCGCTCCCGTCAGATTCAGTTTAGATGCCGCAAGGCCAGCAGAGCGGTATATCTTGGAGGTTGACGGCAAGGTGGTTGATGACGCTGAGATAGCCAATATTCCCTCTGGTGAAGTCGTCAGTATGGAAGTGGTGCCTGCTCAGAACGGTCAGCCCAAGAAGATTGTCATCACCACCAAAAAGAAGCAATAAAGCATTTTCCAAAGAACAGAATCATGACCATGTTCAGCCTCGCTTGCTGGCGACTCTCTCCGTCAGCGGCGAGGCTTCTTTGAAAATAAACGATGGTAGATATGCGGTTTTTCCGAAAATGTTCGTAACTTTGCAGGCGAAAAGTGTAAAAAGGACAAACGAATGATCAAGCATATCATTACCATCCTTCTCTCCTGTGCCTTCCTTACTGGACAGGCACAGGAGTTGAAGTCAATAGAACCATCGCTTAACGATTATCTGCTGCTACTCAAAGCGCAGGGCTATATGGTTTATAGTTTCGACACGAAGGACTTCAACGGGTCTCAGGCTGAACCGGTCGTTATGGAATATGTGAAAGGTGAAGAACCGAAAGATGTGCTTGGTTTCAGTTTTTCCATGAACTTGGATGAGAAACTGGTCATCGGCTTTGCACCGTCTGGAAATGACTCGACTGCCATCTACACTTTCAATTTCTCCGAGGGGAGAGGCTTCAACGGACGGCTCAAACTAAGGGCGATTTATGCTCCCGAGGAGCCAACCAAAAGCAGATATAGTTACGAGTCGCGCCCTTTCGAACTTGTCCCGCCGTTCGAGAAAGGGAAATTCATTCCGCTCGTATTGTATGGTTCCTATTGGTATGAACCTGAGACTGGTGTCAGCCGTTTCTGCGGTGAGAGTATCATCAAGCCCGACCTCTCTTCGGACATCGTGAAGTCTATTCCGCATTTCTTCGTTCTCGGCATCAAGATAAAATGAAGCCAGAAACGAGAAAGAAAAAGCCACCCTTTCGGATGGCTTTTTGTTATTTGGCGAGGTTGAGGAGGTATTTGCCGTAGTCATTCTTTGCCATGGGCTTGGCCACTTCGGCTAATTGCTCCTTGGTGATCCAGCCGCGCTTGAAAGCGATTTCCTCTAAGCAGGCAACTTTCAGACCTTGGCGCTTCTCGATGACCTCGATGAAGGTGGAGGCTTCAGAGAGGGAGTCGTGGGTGCCGGTGTCGAGCCAGGCAAAGCCGCGCTGCAGGGTCTGCACCTTGAGTTTCTGCTGGGCGAGATATTCCTGATTGACGGTGGTAATCTCCAACTCTCCACGGGCGGAAGGCTTGATGTTTTTGGCTATCTCAACGACGCTGTTGGGGTAGAAGTAAAGGCCCACGACGGCATAGTTGGACTTCGGGTGTTCAGGTTTTTCCTCGATGCTGAGGCAGTTGCCGTCGGCATCGAACTCAGCCACGCCGTAACGCTCGGGGTCGTTGACATAGTAGCCGAAGACGGTGGCCAGTCCGTGCTTCTCTGCATTCTCGACGCTCTGCTTCAGCAGTCCCGAGAAGCCGGAGCCGTAGAAGATGTTGTCGCCGAGGACGAGGCAGGCGCAGTCGTCGCCAATGAATTTCTCACCGATGATGAATGCCTGGGCCAATCCGTCGGGTGAGGGCTGTTCGGCATACTCGAAATGCACGCCAATCTCTGAGCCGTCGCCGAGGAGCCGGCGGAAACCGGGCAGGTCGTAGGGCGTTGAGATAATCAGGATCTCGCGGATGCCAGCCAGCATCAGGGCGGAGATAGGATAATAGATCATCGGTTTGTCGAAGATCGGAATCAATTGTTTACTGATGCCCTTTGTGATAGGGTAGAGGCGGGTTCCTGAACCGCCAGCTAATACTATTCCTTTCATAATTTCACTTTGTTCAATTATGCATCATCGGCTGCACCTCAGCAATTCAAACAAGTTTGATTGCGTTCGGTTTGCACGATAATTCATAAAATTATTGTTTCTTGGGTGCAAAGGTACAAAAAAAGCCGTAGATATCATGGATTTCGCGGAAAAAGTTGTAACTTTGCAGGCGATTTTAAGAACAAGACGAATATTATGGGATTTTGGAATAAAATTTTCGGAAGGAAAGACGGTGAGCATAAGGTAGGTGGCATGGAGGATTTCATGACGCTGATCCGTGTGTACTTCCAGGCTGCGATGGCAGCCGACCTCGGCATCACCAACCTGGCTGCCCTGCCTGACCTCCGCGTGTTCAAGGCTACCCTGAAGGTGCCAACGGTGAATAATAAATTAGGTGTAGGTGAGCGCAGCCGCTGTAAGAATATGCTGAAAAGTATGTATGGCATGGACGATGACTTCTTCAAGGAGATTGACTCCAGCCTCCGTAAGCGTTGCAAGAAGGTACAGGACGCACAGACCTATCTGGTGCAGTTCCAGGGCTTTACGCAGGAACTGATGATGCTGACGGGTAATCTGATGAAGTTCAAACTCCGTCTGCCGGGCTTCCTGAAGAAGTTGCTCTATACGATGACGGAAAAGACCGTGAACGACATCTTCAACAAGAACGACTATACGGATCCTGCCGTTCTGAAATCGGTGGTGGCTGTACGTCAGTACAGTCAGCGTCTGGGTTTTTCGCAGCAATGGGTCACCAATTTCGTCTATAAGGTCGTGATGCTCGCGAAAAAGGAGCCGCGGCCCGCAAACGACGAGAAATAGTATAAAAAATCTTAAAAGATTTGCCTATGGCATTTCTTTAAGCCGTTTTTTATATAATTTTGTACATCAAAACGTTACGTTATGACTTCGAACGAGCAGACAATTGCCACTTTTCAGACCCGTGTACGGGATTTGCTCCAGCGGTTCCAGGAACTGAAGAAGGAGAATGCTGACCTGTATGCGATGGTGGAGAAGAACGAGCAGGAGATGAAGCAACTGCAGGCAAAGTTGGCTCAGGCGGATGATGACTACAATGCCCTGAAGATGGCCAAGATGATGGAAATCACCGACGGCGACTTGGAAAGTGCCAAGGCGCGCGTGGCCAAGTTGATCAGGGATGTGAACAAGTGCATTGCTATCTTAAGCGACGAACAGTAAAAAAGAGAAGAAGCGATGGCTGAAGTGAACAAAGAGAAACTACATATCCGACTGCACGTCTATGATGAGGAGATTGCGGT
This sequence comes from uncultured Prevotella sp., assembly GCA_905233555.1. Lineage (GTDB taxonomy): Bacteria > Bacteroidota > Bacteroidia > Bacteroidales > Bacteroidaceae > Prevotella. The sequence continues at coordinate 4,296 of CAJODF010000053.1, forward strand.
GACGGTGAATCGGGAGGACGAGGAGTTCTACCGTGCTGCCGCCAAACTCATCACCGACCGCTATAATGCGTATGCGCAGGCCTATAAGGGAAAGAAGGGCGAGCACACGATTTCGCTGATGACCCTGATAGACATTGCGCTGCTCTACGAGCGGGAACATCGGAAGAACGATACAGTCCCCTATAATGATATTCTCCAGAAGTTGACTTCAGACATCGAGGAGGCTCTGAAGTGAGAATATTATTTTAACAACATAGATTTTTTATGGATTTAATTTTTGTATTATTGATTGCTGCAGGCGCCCTCGCACTTGGAGGTGTCTGCGGATATCTGATTTTCCGTTATGTCCTCAAGGGGAAATATAAGGAAATGGTCGATACAGCCACCAAACAGGCTGAGGTTATCAAAGAGAAGAAGTTGCTTGAGGTAAAGGAGAAATTCCTGAACAAGAAGAGCGAGTTGGAGAAGGAAGTGCAGCAGCGCAACCAGCACATCCAGCAGAGTGAGAACAAACTGAAACAGCGTGAGATTTCGCTGAACCAGCGTCAGGAGGAACTCGGACGTCGTAAGAACGAACTCGACAACCTGCAGCAGCGTGTTGACAATGAGAAGAAATTGCTCGCTGTCAAGGCTGAGGAACTGGAGAAGATGCAACTCAAGGAGCGCGAGATGCTGGAAGAGGTGTCAGGGCTGAGCGCCGAGGAGGCCAAGAACCGCTTGGTGGAATCGATGAAGGACGAGGCTAAAACGGCTGCTGCCAGTTATATCAATGAGATCATGGACGAGGCGAAACTCAATGCCGATGCCCAGGCCAAGAAGATCGTGATTCAGACCATCCAGCGTGTGGCTACTGAGACGGCCATTGAGAACTCCGTCAGCGTGTTCCATATCGATAATGACGAGGTGAAGGGCCGTATCATCGGTCGTGAAGGAAGAAACATCCGTGCCCTGGAGGCTGCCGCCGGAGTGGAGATTGTGGTTGACGATACGCCAGAGGCCATCGTCATTAGCGGTTTCGATCCCGTGCGCCGTGAGACTTGTCGTCTGGCTCTGCACCAGTTGGTGAGCGACGGACGTATCCACCCAGCTCGTATTGAGGAGGTGGTTGCCAAGGTGAAGAAACAACTCGACAATGAGATCATCGAGACAGGTAAGCGTACTGCTATCGACCTCGGTATCCATGGTCTGCACCCCGAACTGATTCGTATCATCGGTAAGATGAAATATCGTTCTTCCTACGGACAGAACCTGTTGCAGCATGCCCGTGAGACCGCTAATCTCTGTGCTGTGATGGCTTCAGAACTCGGATTGAACCCGAAGAAGGCCAAGCGTGCCGGATTGTTGCACGATATCGGTAAGGTGCCCGATGAGGAGAGTGAGATGCCTCACGCACTCTATGGCGCTAAGATTGCGGAGCAGTTCAAGGAGAAGCCCGATATCTGCAATGCCATCGGTGCCCACCACGATGAGATGGAGATGCAGACGTTGCTGGCGCCTATCGTGCAGGTGTGCGATGCCATCTCCGGTGCCCGTCCTGGTGCCCGTCGTGAGATTGTGGAGGCCTATATCAAGCGTCTGAACGACTTGGAGGCCATTGCCATGAGTTATCCGGGTGTTACCAAGACCTACGCTATCCAGGCTGGTCGTGAGTTGCGTGTCATCGTCGGTGCCGACAAGATGAGCGATGCAGAGACCGAGGCCCTGAGCGGTGAGATAGCCACGAAGATTCAGAATGAGATGACTTATCCGGGTCAGGTGAAGATCACCGTCATTCGAGAGACACGAAGTGTTGCATACGCAAAATAAATAATAAAGCCCTCGCCGAAAGGTCGAGGGCTTTATTTTCTATTAGAAGGCCGGGAACTCCGGCTTATTTTGTTGCTTGATGGCCATGCACTCCATCTCGACGAGCCATCCGGGACGGCATACGGGAGCGAGGGTGATGACATAGGGCTTGTCGGGGAAACGCTCCTCATAGAGTTCCTTGACAGTCTCGTAGTCGGACACATCACGGAGATAGACAATCATTTCCATCACATCGTCGTAGGTGCATTCGGCCTCTTTCAGCAGGGCCTCTACATTCTCCCACATGCGACGGGTCTGCTTCTCCACATCCTTCGGGAACATGACTTCGCCCTTGTTGTTGATGCTGGCGGTACCGGAGATAAAGACGTGGCGGCGGTCGGCATAGTCGATATAGGTGCCGCGCTCAAAACTCACGCCGTAGTCGCTGGTACGGTTCAGGTGGGTGGGCGCATAGAGATAATGTATTTGTTCGGGCTGGATGCCGGCAATGGCGTAGTTGTCCATCTGTGCCAGTACATTAGGATCCTGCTGACGGCCTCCGATGCCGGTAGAGGCAATGAAATGGGTATGGACGGTCAGGCCCTGTGTAAAGAACACCTGATTACGGGCACGTACCACACCGCCGTAGTTGAGGTCGATGTCGTTGACGAAGAGCCACGTGCGGATGCAGTTGTCTGCCAGTTTGCAGCCTTCTTCCGCCAGTTGCATGACATACTCGTTGAAGAGCAGGCGCATCTGGTATTCGGAGTTGGCGGCGAGGTTGTGTGCACTGGCATTCCACAAGTGGCGGAACTGTCCGTGCTTGGCCTCGTAGAGACCGCTTTTCGTCATGCCAGTTTGGACACCTGACATCAGCCAGACCCAGAGGGCCACCTTCGTACCGTCGAGGGGAGCCTGTTCGATGATGCTCTTGGCACAATCGGTCATATCGGCCACGACAATCTCGTCAGCCTGGTTGGATGCATCGCTAAGGAAATAGCGCTTGAAGACAGCCTGCGTATCGGGCAGGCGGTCGAGCAGACCCTGATAGGCATTCATCACAGCCTCTAATTGCTTGGCATACGTCAGTTTCTTCTGGCTGACGTGAATGATAGCATGGTATTCCCTGACTTCCGTGCCGTTGTCAAAGCAAAGGACATCGGCACGGGCATTCTCAAATTCTATGCGTGAGAGTTGTTCAATCATTGTTTTTTTATTTTCGACCGCAAAGGTACGAATAAATGAGCGAATAACCAAAAAAATGAGGGATTTTCCTCAATTATACCTTATTGATATCGACGTAACCGTGCATGACGGCATAGATGGTAAGGGCCGAGACACTCTTCAGACCCAGTTTGTCCATGATGTTCTTGCGGTGGGTGATGACTGTTGCCAGACCGATATTCAGTTTATCGGCTATCTCCTTATTGATATAGCCTTGTACGATCAGCGACATGACCTCAATCTCACGGTCTGTGAGGATTTTTTGCTGAAGCGCTTTCGGCATAGGGGGAAGGTTCTGGCCATGACCGTGGGCATGCTGTTCCAGAGCCAGAAGTGAACGGATAAGTTCCTGCTCGGGGACGTTGATACAGAGGCTGTGAAACTCTGAGAGTTGCGAGGTGGAGTCGAGGGATAGCGTCAGGACAATGGTTTTACGGCGATGCTCAGAGAAGAAGGCTTTATTCTCTAAAACGACGTTCATCGCCACGAAATAGTGATAGTAGTTGTCCGGATCGTTGGCTGTCAGTTCGGCAAAGGAGCCAAATGTGTCAACGGTCATGATGGGCATTACGTTCTGTAAAATAGCCTTCAACCCCAACGCCGAGAGGGTGTTGGGGTCGATGATGGCTATTTGGGGACGATTGTTCATGAGAGGAAGCCGAGGAGGGCACCGGCAGCCACGGCAGAGCCGATGACACCAGCCACATTCGGTCCCATGGCGTGCATGAGCAGGAAGTTGTGACGGTCGTACTCCAGTCCGAGGTTGTTAGAAATACGGGCAGCCATCGGTACGGCACTCACACCGGCATTACCAATCAACGGATTGAGTTTCTTGCTTTCGGGCAGGAAGAGGTTCATGATCTTCACAAAGCAGACACCCGAAGCGGTGGCAATCATAAAGGCCATGGCACCGAGGGCAAAGATCTTGATGGTGTTGAAGGTCAGGAACTCCGAGGCCTGTGTAGAGCAACCAACGGTCAGACCCAGCAGCATCACCACGATATCGTTGAGGGCAGCACCGGCAGTCTTGGCCAGACGGGTGGTCTTGCCACTCTCCTTCAGCAGATTGCCGAAGAACAGCATACCCAACAGGGGCAGACCCGAAGGTACGATGAAGGTTGTCAGCAGCAGTCCGATGATGGGGAAGAGGATGCGCTCCGTCTGGGACACCTCACGACCGGGCTTCATCTTGATGACGCGCTCCTTCTTGGTGGTGAGCAGGCGCATGATGAACGGCTGAATCACCGGCACCAGAGCCATGTATGAATAGGCACAGACGGCGATGGCACCCATGAGGTTGGGTGAGAGTTTCGATGACAGGAAGATGGCCGTAGGACCATCGGCACCACCGATGATGGCGATACCGGCAGCCTGTGAGGGCTCGAAGCCCATGGCAAGGGCCACCATGTAGGCACCGAAGATACCAAACTGTGCGGCAGCGCCAATGAGCATCAACTTCGGATTTGCCAACAGGGCAGAGAAGTCGGTCATGGCGCCAATGCCTAAGAAGATAAGAGGCGGATACCATCCCTGACGCACACCCTGATAGAAGATGTTCAGGACGGAATTGTCCTCATAGAGTCCGATTTCGAGACCTGCATCGGCGCGGAAGGGGATGTTGCCGAGGATGATACCCAGTCCGATGGGTACCAGCAACAGCGGCTCGAAGTCTTTTTTGATGGCGAGCCAGATGAAGAAGGCTCCCACCGCAATCATGACCAGGTTTCCCACCGTGGCATTGGCAAAGGCCGTATAGGTGAGGAACTCATGGAAATTCTGTATGATAAACTGTCCGAGATCCATAACTTTTCACTTTTCACTTATCACTTTTCACTTCATCCGATAGTCATGAGGACGGCGCCTTCCATGACGGACTCACCTTGTTTGATGGTTATGGAGGTAACGGTGCCTTCATACTCCGACTCGATATTGTTCTGCATCTTCATGGCCTCGAGCACGAGTACGATATCACCTTGCTTGACGGTATCGCCCACATTGACTTTCAACTCTGTGACGGTACCAGGCAGCGGAGCCTTGATGGCAGAGCCTGTACCGGCAGCCATGGGTTTGTCGGCTGCTGGTGCCACTGCTGGTGTCACCGAAGGACGTGAAACGGGCTTGGGAGCCTCGACATGTACCTTCTTCAGTGTGCTCGTCGGATTGATGGGCTGCTTCAGTTCTACGTCGAAACGGATGCCGTTGACATTCACTTTGGCAACGTTACCTTCTACTTCTTCAATCTCTACGTCGTAATCGACGCCTTGTATTTTATATTGATACTTGTTCATGAATTTACAATTTGACAATTTACAATTTACAATTTATTTCATATCGCGAGTCGTGGGGATTCTTGCCCCTGTGGGATTAGACGGCTGCAATGGGTCGTGGAAGTGAGTCATCTGCGAGTACTCATCCGTCCAGTCGGTGCTTTTCGACTTGATGGTGATGACGCCCGACTCCACATCGTGTACATCGTCCAGATACTGTTTCAGGGCCATGGCGATAACAGCGATATACACCTCTTTGTCGATACCCTTGGTCTTCAGTCCGTCCTGGAGGATGTTGCCTGTAGCATGGGCGATATCGTGTGTTACCTCTACAGTCTTGGTAATCGGCTTGATGGGCTGGGTGTTGACAACCTTCTTGGCAGTATCGAGATGGCGCATGATGAGGCCGAAAATCCAGAAGAAGACGAACAACAGCGCCAGACAGAAGAACACGATACCCATTGCCAAGAGTGTGATACCGAAGCCGTGGGGATCCTCACGCTTCAGATAGGCATCCTTGGTTTCGTCGGTCTTGATGAAGTTCTCAATACCGGGGGTGACGTTTCCTGCCGACTTCACAGCCCACGATTTGGCATCCTGACGGGCGTAACTCTGGTCTGCGGCTAGAGCCGGTACGCTGACAGAGTCAATCAGTTCTGTGGCATTGCCGTTGTAGAAACCGATCCAGAGCGGCTCCGACATAGGAACCTTCAATGAGAGGTGCAGTTTGCCCTGTACAGGGTTAGAGTTGCAGAAGAATACCAGGTGCTGACGACCGCCGATCTGCGTACGTGGGTCTCCGCTGGGGATGACGCTCATACGTTTGATGCGCTCCGGCACACTCATGTTTGGATCGAGTACAGCGCGGTCGGTGGTGAAGTACATACCACGGATATTGTAGGTCGTGAACGAGGTGTTTTCCAACTCGATCCAAGCCTCACGCTGTCCGTACTCATCCTGAATGCTGGCGGTATTGTTGGTCAGCACCTCGTTGATGCGAATATTGTTGGCTCCCTGAGCCATCATCGCAGAGGCGCTTGTCAGCAATAGTCCGCTGAGCAGGATTCTGATTTTATTCATTTTATTGGTGTATTATTATATATGTTATCTGTGTATATCTTGGAAATCTCTGATTATCCGCAGAAGAAGAGCACAATGATCTGTGCCGTGAATATCCTGAGGAACATCGCCAGCGGATAGACCGTAGAATAGCCGATGGCCGGGGCCTCCTTTGAGCAGATGCTGTTGGCGTAGGCGAGGGCAGGGGGATCGGTATAGGTACCGGCCACCATACCTGCGATGGTGAAATAGTTGAACTTGTATCTCAGCCGTGCGATAGGACCTATAATCAGGATCGGAATGATGGTGATGAGGAAACCTGTCAACACGTAGAGCAGACCGTCGCCGTCGATGACTGTCTCGAAGAATCCTGCACCGGCCTTGATGCCTACGGAGGCGAGGAAGAGTACCAGTCCGATCTCACGGAGCATCATATTGGCGGAGGTCGTCGTATAGGTCACGAGATGTATCTTGTAGCCGTAGCGTCCGATGAGGATGGCGATGATCAGCGGACCGCCTGCCAGACCCAGTTTGACGGGAACGGGCATACCAGGGATCATCAGCGGGAACGAGCCGAAGATAATTCCGAGGAAGATACCCACGAAGATGGTGGCGATATTGGGCGCGTTCAATTTGTTGCTGGAGTTACCCATGCGGACAGCGACGCGCTCGACGGCATCCTTGGGGCCCACGACGCGAATCTTGTCTCCGACCTGTAGCGGCAGGGCTGAAGAGGCAAAGAGGTCGATGCCGTGACGGGTGACGCGGGTGACGTTGACACCATGTACGCTGGAGAAATGCATCGAGGCCAGCGTCTTGCCGTTGATCTTCGGATTGGTAATCAGCACGCCCTTGGATATCATGGGCTCTTCCTGTTGCTGCTGTTCCAAATCGATGTCGATCATGGGACCAAAGAAGGCGATAATCGCCTCATGGTCAGCCTCTGCACAGACAATCAGCATCTTATCGCCGACGTGGAGTAGGGTGTTGCGCTTGGCAATCGTGATGTCGCCCTCGTGCTCGATGCGTGAACAGACGAAGTCGCGGTTCAGGAATTCGTGAACCTGCAGGATCGTCTTGCCTTCCAGATACTGGTTGGTGACTTCCACGTGCATCTTATAGGGCTTCTTGTTGGTATTCGTATCTTCCAGTGCCTTCAACTGATCCTCTTCCTTCTCCAGTTTGATGCTGCAGATATACCTTATTAATATAATGGCACCGATGATACCCAGCACACCAAGCGGATAGGCACAGGCATAAGCCGAGGCAATCTGGGGCGCTCCATTAGGGAAGACGGTGGTCAGCGCCTCGTTGGCAGCACCAAGACCAGGGGTGTTGGTGACGGCACCGTACAGCGTACCCACCATCATGGGAAGGTTCGTCTTGTTGCCGGTATCGAAGAAGATATAATAGCAGCCGAACATCACGAGGATATTCAGCAGGATGCCTGTTGCTGCCAGTCCGTTGAGTTTGATACCCTGTGTGCCGAAACTTTCGAAGAAGCCCGGACCCACCTGCATACCGATCATGAAGACGAAGAGTATCAGTCCGAAGTCCTGTACGAATGTCAGGATGGTGGTGGGCGCCGTAAATCCGATATGGCCGGCAAGGATGCCGGCAAAGAGTACGAACGTCACGCCGAGTGAGATGCCGAAGACCTTGATCTTACCCAGATAGACACCAATAGCGATCACGATGGCATAGAGCAACGTGATATGCGCTACAGAGTCTGTCGTCATAAAAAGGTCTTTCAACCACTGAAACGATTCCATAACAATACTAACTTCTCAAATTCGCATGCAAAGGTAGCGATTTTTTGCTCATTACAAGCGTTTTTGTGCATGAAATTTCGGATAAAAACCGATTTTTTGTTTCTTTCACAATTCATTTGAGCATTTTGCATAAAAAGTTTGTATCTTTGCAGTCTGTTAAGTCAAGGCTTAAAACAAACTTATATAATAATTTATCGTATTTATGGCAAACAAAGAAAAACTCTTTACCGAGTTCACCGCGCCAACTAAACAGGAATGGTTGGACAAGATCGAGGTTGACCTGAAAGGGGCCGACTTCCAGAAACGACTCGTGTGGAGAACCAATGAGGGCTTCAACGTACAGCCCTTCTACCGTCGTGAGGACCTGAAGGACCTCAAGACTCCTGATGCGCTGCCTGGCGAATTTCCGTTCGTTCGCGGCAACAAGAAAGACACCAACGAATGGTATGTCCGTCAGAATGTAGTTGTAGGTGGCGACCCCGTCGCAGCCAACAAGAAGGCGCTGGACATCCTGATGAAAGGTGTCGATAGTATCGGCTTCAAGATTGGACACGACGAGGTGACTGCCGACTACATCGAGGCGCTGTTGAAGGACATCCGCCTGGATTGTGTCGAGGTGAGTTACCGCGCCTGTCTGCGTCATGCCCTGGAACTGGCCGACCTGCTCGTGGCCTACTTCGAGAAGATGGGCTACGACAAGGAGAAGATCGTCGGTGGTGTCGGTTTCGACCCCATCGAGCGCATGCTGATGAAGGGCAAGGATTCTTCTTTCCTGCTGCCCGACATGCCGAAACTGGTGGAGAAACTGAAGGACTATCCCAACCTGCGTTGCGTGATGGTTCACAGCGACCTGCTGAACAATGCCGGTGCTTATATCGTGCAGGAGATGGGTTACGCCCTCGCCTGGGGTAACGAGTATCTGCAGCAGATGGTGGATGCCGGTGTCGATGTCGATCTGGCTGCGAAGAAGATCAAGTTCTACATGGGCATCTCGGAGAACTACTTCATGGAGATTGCCAAGTTCCGCGCCTGCCGTCTGTTGTGGGCACAGATCGTGAAGCAGTACGAGCCCAAGTGTGACTGCTCTTGCAAGATGATTATAAATGCCTCGACATCAACGTACAACCAGACATTGTTCGATAGTTACGTCAATCTGCTCCGTTCGCAGACGGAGGCCATGAGTGCTGCACTCGGTGGTGTCCACTCGATGGTGGTTACGCCGTTCGATGTGCCTTATGAGAAGCCCAACGAGTTCAGCGAGCGTATTGCCCGCAACCAGCAGTTGCTGATTAAGGAGGAGGCTCATTTCGACCGTATCGTTGACCCGTCAGCCGGTTCGTATTATATCGAGCACCTGACCGACGCCTTGGCTCAGGAGGCTTGGAAACTGTTCCTGAAAGTCGAGGACGAGGGTGGTTTCCTGGAGGCCGTCAAGAAGGGTACCATTCAGGAGGACATCAACGCCACGAACGTCAAGCGTCACGGCGATGCTGCCAAGCGCAAGGAGTTCCTGCTGGGTACCAACCAGTTCCCCAACTTCACCGAGAAGAGCGAAGGCAAGGAGCCGTTGGCCGTCGATTGCTGCGCCACACACGCTGGCGATGCTGATGTGCCCGCCCTGCAGATCAGCCGTATGGCCTCCGACTTCGAGGCTCTGCGCCTATCGACTGAGAAGGCCAAGAAGGTGCCTGTGGCATTCATGCTGACCATCGGTAATCTCGCCATGCGTCAGGCCCGTGCACAGTTCTCTTGCAACTTCCTCGCCTGCGCTGGTTACAAGGTGATGGACAACCTCGGTTTCAAGACCGTCGAGGAAGGTGTCGATGCCGCCCTCGCTGCCGGTGCCGATATCGTTGTCATCTGCTCTTCGGACGATGAGTATGCTGAGTACGCCATCCCCGCTTTCAAGTATCTGGATGGCCGTGCGATGTTCGTTGTGGCTGGTGCGCCCGCTTGCATGGAGGACCTCAAGGCTGCCGGCATCGAGAACTACATCCACGTGAAGTGCAACGTGCTCGAGACTTTGAAAGAATATAATCAGAAACTTGGTATTTAAAGAATAGGAGACTTGAATTATGCGTAAACAGTTTAAAGATATCGATATCTATGCAGGCATTGCCAAGTGGATTAAAGACAATGGAATCGTAGAGAACTGGAAGACCCCCGAGCACATCGAGGTGCGTCCCGTCTATACGAAAGAGGACCTCGAAGGCATGGAACACCTCGACTTCACAGCCGGTATTCCGCCCTATTTGCGTGGTCCGTACTCAATGATGTACCCCTTCAAGCCCTGGACCATCCGCCAGTATGCCGGATTCTCCACCGCTGAGGAGTCAAACGCTTTCTATCGCCGTAACCTGGCTTCTGGTCAGAAGGGTCTTTCCGTGGCCTTCGACCTGCCGACGCATCGCGGATACGACCCCGACAACGCCCGTGTGGTAGGTGATGTGGGTAAGGCAGGTGTGTCTATCTGTAACGAGGAGAACATGAAGGTGCTCTTCGGTGGCATCCCCTTGAACAAGATGTCCGTCTCTATGACGATGAACGGTGCCGTGCTGCCGATTCTGGCCTTCTACATCGTGGCTGGTCTGGAGCAGGGCGCACAACTCGAGGAAATGGCCGGAACCATCCAGAACGACATTCTGAAGGAGTTCATGGTGCGTAACACCTATATCTATCCGCCCGCATTCTCGATGAAGATCATCGCCGACATCTTCGAATATACCTCTCAGAAGATGCCGAAGTTCAATAGCATCTCTATCTCGGGTTATCACATGCAGGAGGCCGGTGCTACGGCTGACATCGAGTTGGCTTACACCCTCGCCGATGGTATGGACTACCTGCGTACGGGTGTCAACGCCGGTATCGATGTCGATGCCTTCGCACCCCGTCTGTCGTTCTTCTGGGCCATCGGTATGAACCACTTCATGGAGATTGCCAAGATGCGCGCAGGCCGTCTGTTGTGGGCTAAGATCGTGAAGTCGTTCGGTGCCAAGAACCCGAAGTCACTCGCTTTGCGTACCCACTCGCAGACCTCTGGTTGGTCACTCACCGAGCAGGACCCCTTCAACAACGTAGGTCGTACCTGTATCGAGGCTATGGCAGCCGTGCTGGGTCACACCCAGTCGCTCCACACCAACGCCCTCGACGAGGCCATCGCCCTGCCTACCGACTTCTCCGCCCGTATCGCTCGTAACACCCAGATCTATATCCAGAACGAGACCAAGGTCTGCAAGCAGATCGACCCGTGGGCCGGCTCCTACTACGTGGAGACCCTGACCAACGAACTCGTTCACAAGGCTTGGGAGCACATCCAGGAGATTGAGAAACTCGGCGGTATGGCCAAGGCCATCGAGACCGGTCTGCCCAAGATGCGTATCGAGGAGGCCGCTGCCCGCACGCAGGCCCGTATCGACTCAGGCGTGCAGACCATCGTCGGTACCAACAAGTACCGTCTGGAGCACGAGGATCCCATCGATATCCTCGAGGTCGATAACACCGCCGTGCGCAAGCAGCAGGAGGAGAGCCTCAAGGAGGTCCGCAGCAAGCGCGACGAGGCCGCCTGCCAGGCAGCCCTCAAGGCCATCACCGAGTGCGTCCGCGACTTCAACGAGGGCCGCAAGTCGGAGAATAACCTCTTGGACCTCGCCGTCAAGGCCGCCCAGTTGCGTTGTACCCTTGGTGAGATTTCAGATGCCTGCGAAGAGATCGTAGGCCGTTATAAAGCAGTAATCAGAACAATTTCAGGCGTGTATAGTTCAGAATAGAACGACAAGGACTTCGAGGAAGCCAAGCGGCTCACCGACGAGTTCGCTCAGAAGGAGGGTCGCCGTCCGCGTATCTTCGTTGCCAAGATGGGTCAGGATGGTCATGACCGTGGTGCAAAGGTAGTGGCAACAGGTTATGCCGACTGTGGCTTCGACGTGGATATGGGACCGCTGTTCCAGACCCCCGAGGAGGCTGCCCGTCAGGCTGTGGAGAACGACGTTCATATCGTCGGTGCCTCCTCGTTGGCTGCCGGTCACAAGACCCTCATCCCTCAATTGATCGAAGAGCTGAAAAAGCTTGGCCGTGAGGATATTATGGTTACCGCTGGTGGTGTCATTCCCGCCCAGGACTACGACTTCCTCTACAAGGCTGGCGTGGCCTGCATCTTCGGCCCCGGCACCCCGATTCCCTATTCCGCCATCCAGATGATGAAGATCCTGCTGGACAAAGAATAAACGGAACCCCCTTAAATACGAAAGCGACCGAAAGCCTCAATACTTCCGGTCGCTTTTTTTAATGTTTCACATTTTATCTAATAACCCTAGGTTATTTTTCAATAACCCAAGGTTATTTCGCAATACTGGCAGGTTATTGAAAAGTCAAGCACTTTTTTGCCCCACGTTCCGCCATCCCTGAACCCTAAGACAATTCCCCTTTTATCGCCACTTTTTGCCACCAAATAGGCCATTATGCCGTACATTTCCTTCCAAATGCGGTCAGGATACTAAAATTTCGCGCCGCTGATGTGTGCGCCAAATGAGGGAAACAACATGGGAACGAGGGCTTTGTGCATGAATTTTGGCCTGCTAGAGCAGCAATTATACGCATTCTGTGCCCTTACAGAGGTTCGGCATAGCGGGCGCAGTCGCTTTACTAATGTCGTATTTCATTGTGTTTCAACTATTTAGATAAATTATTATCAGCCGTGCGTTCCAGTTCCAGTTGTTCCAGTTTCTTTTTTGATGTCCCAACATCCCCTAATATTATATATAACTATCTATATATTAATTAGTTATATAATTATAAGAGGGGATTTATGTTCCTCAATTTTAATTGGAACAATTGGAACTGGAACGCTTCGGCCATTCTCACTTATCACTTCTTTATCAGTCCTTCGAGCGCCCAGAGCAGTTCGTTGGCTACACCGGAGGCATACCTTATGACGCTGAAGCCCTCATCCACCTTCAGCGACCCGTATTCTCACTATCGACGACATTACGGCTCATCGCCCACGAGATTACGGCTCACCCTTGACGAGATTACGGCTCACCCTTGACGAGATTACGGCTCGTATTTCTTTACAATTTTGTCTTACTCTTCCCAGGTCGTTTTCTTTTGAGCAAAATAAAAGCCACCCTTGAGAGGTGACTTTTAAATGGAGTAGTGTCGATCAAGGCTTGCTCCCCGCACTCAGCGGCGTAGTCAAAACATACGTTTGACGCTGCAAAGATACGAATAAGCGAGCAAACTACCAAATAAATCTCGATTTATTTTTAGTTTTGAGCGAAAGTGTCATCGTGATGAAATACAGGAAATAATAAAGAGCCGTCGAAAAAGACAGCTCCTTAAAATGGGCAGTATCGATAAAGCCTTACCCCACGCGGGATTCTACCCGGATAGCCAAAACTATTGTTCTGACGCTGCAAAGATAGCCTAAATATCTTTATCTTCCAAGTATTTCTCAATTTATTTTCATTTTTTCGCCTAAATGAGAATAACTTTCCAAAGTTTTTTGTATCTTTGCCCTCGAACACCGGCTGATGGTCCTAATGGGACAAGGAAGCTGCGTTGCTCTTTATATATTTATGGCTTCAGCGGAAGCCCGCCGGTGTGACTTTTGTGGGTAAAATAATAACAGCATTAGCAGTTATACGGCGTGCTTGGAATGTGAGAGTTTCAATAAGACTACGACGATAAATGACTAATGTCTGCGCTTATGGCGTGGACATATCACTTATCAGTAGTCGGGTATCTCACAACCTCAAGCACGGATAAGCGGTCCGCGCTTTTTTCGTGCCTATTTGGTTGTGGGGTTTCCGATAATGTCCGATAAGTGCTTTTGCCTAAAGCTATAAGCGCAAAGAATGCCAGACAAAGAGAGCAGTCTTGCCCTGACTGACATTAGGGAGGACGACCTGCTGGAACTGTCGCCGAAAGTGCTTGATATATTGCTTCGCGACCATACCACAGGCAAGAATATCTTCTGGGCCACTCACGACTATGAGGCGCTTGGAAGTGGATACGATTATCATTCGGAGATACTGCCTGAACTGATTACAGGTGAGCATGGAATGGTAATCCGTCCTCGTGTGCTCAAATCTAAGGAGAATCAGACGGACCGTTCCAAAGATATGGCAGAGGTGTTCACGCCTTCGTGGATCTGTAATGCCCAGAACAACCTCGTCGATGATGCTTTGCCCAACGACATGACCTGGCAGGACTATGTACGCCTGACTTGTATGGAGATAACTTGTGGCGAGGCTCCTTATCTGGCAAGTCGCTACGATGCTGCTACTGGAGAATCAATTCCCTTGGGGAAACGCATCGGACTGCTCGATCGCAAGTTGCGCTTGGTAAACGAAAAAACCCGGACAAAGGAAGAATGGCAGGAGTGGGCTTTGATAGCCTACCAAAATACCTACGGCTATGAGTGGCAGGGAGATAATCTTTTGCTGGCCCGCGAGGCTCTGCTCTATACATTTATTGATTATTACCAGGCGATGTTTAATGAGAATCCTTCGGAGGTAAACATTCTCAGGATAGCCGAAATTATTTCGTGGAACCTATGGCAGATGGATGGACTGAAATATGGCATACCTGGCCATGATCCTACAGAACAATTAGGCGGCGGTTTCATGGATATGTTTTATCCGCCAGCACCTGAGGAACGTTACTGTCGCATTTTCGACTGGGAGAAGCAAGAAGAGGTGATATATGCAAAACTAATAAAATAACGATATATGAACAGAAACCAAAACTATAATCCCGATGTGCTCAATTGCATTGCCAATTTGAGCAATGACGAGGTCTTCACCCCGCCAGAGTTAGCCAACAAGATGCTCGACTTGTTGCCACAGGAACTATTTCAGAATCCGAACACTACGTTTCTCGATCCTTTTACTAAGAGTGGCGTATTTCTCCGTGAGATAGTAAAGCGACTCGACGTAGGGCTGGCAGACAAGATTCCTGACCGTCAGCAGCGTATTGACCACATCTTGCACAAACAGGTGTTTGGCATTGCCATCACCGAACTGACTTCGCTGTTGGCTCGTCGCTCGGTTTATTGTTCAAAGGATGCCAGCGGCAAGTACAGCATCAGCAAGTTCCCCACATCGAGTGGCAACATTATATATAAAAACATCAAGCATACTTGGGTCAATAGCAAGTGTAAATATTGCGGTGCTTCCCAAGCGGTCTATGACCGAGGCTCCGAGGCAGAGCAATATGCCTACATGTTTATTCACACAGATAATCCCAAACAATTTTTTCCAAATATGAAATTTGACGTAATCGTTGGTAATCCGCCGTATCATTTAAGTGATGGTAGCGGAAATGGGGCGGGCGCAACACCTATTTATAATATGTTTGTACAGCAAGCAAAAGAGTTAAATCCACGATATATGAGTTTTGTTATTCCAGCAAGATGGTACTCTGGAGGAAGGAACCTTGATACATTTAGAGATGTTATGTTGCATGACGAATCTATTAGGATAATTCACGATTATCCGATTTCTTCAGATTGTTTTACCGGTGTTCAGATTGAAGGAGGCGTATGTTATTTCTTGTGGGATCGTGATAAGAATGGACTTTGTAAGGTCTATACACATATTGGAGAAAAATGTGAAGAACAAGAAGAGAGGCCCCTATTAGAACCAGGGTGTGAATCTTTCATACGCCACCGAATACAAGTAAGCATTCTTCGAAAAATCAAAGCGAAGAGTTTCAAATCTTTCAAGATGATTGTAAGTGCAAATGATCCTTTTGGCTATGATGTTAGGGTCAAAAACAGTTATAAAAGAATTAAACCGTCTTTTAAATTAAAAAGTTTTGCTGGAGCATCAGAGTTTTACTATTATGGATGGCAGAATGATGGCATAGGATATATAGACAATAATACAGCAAGGAAAGGCATAGAAATGGTTGATAGTTGGAAAGTATATATTACTCAGGCATACGGAATGGGTAATGGTTATCCTACACAGGTTATAAACAAACCGTTTGTCGGACGTCCTAATTCTCTTTGCTCTGAAACATATATTCTTATAGGGCCCTTTGATGATGAGATAACAGCAAAAAATGTTCTATCATACATTAATACTCGTTTTTTTAGGTTTATGGTCTTGTATAAAAAAAACACCCAGCATGCCACTCAAGGAGTTTACCAATTCGTTCCCATCCAAGACTTTTCTCATCCATGGACTGACGATATGCTCTACAAGAAGTACAGTTTGACGGATGAAGAAATTGCATTTATAGAATCAATGATACGCCCAATGGAATAGCTTATGGCAACTACAGATTTACTAAGAAACAAGGTCGCTGAGACTCCTACCATATATGCCTACAGGGTATGCTTAAGGTGGGCTATACCACTCGCGATGTGGAGACTCGCGTCAAGGAACAGAACAAGACTGGCAACATCCAGTATCGCATTGTATTAGCACGACCAGCCATGAGACGTGACGGAACATCGTTTGACGACCATCTGATACACAGCATCCTGAGAAAAGACCATGTGAGAAATCCTGAAGGCGAGTGGTTCGTATGCGATGAATACAAAGTAGAGCGTGCAATTGCTGCAGCCATAGAGGGAAAGAATACAATGGTGGATCGTATCTACAACTTCCCCATGCGACCAGAGCAGAAACTTGCCGTGGATAAGACTTCAGCATATTTCAATGCTTTCAAGAAAGACCCAGATAACCGAGGACTGATTCCTCATTTCCTGTGGAACGCCAAGATGCGTTTTGGCAAGACTTTTACCACCTATCAATTGGCGCTACGAATGGGATGGACGAAGGTGCTGGTGCTGACCTTCAAGCCAGCCGTAAAGACAGCATGGGAAGAAGATTTGTTGACGCATAAGGACTTTGAGGGTTGGCAATTCTGCCAGAAACAGGACGACCGCGAATTTAATTATGTGAATGAACGCAAACCGTTTGTCTGCTTCGCCTCGTTCCAGGATGTACTGGGCAAGAATGCTGTTGGCGGTATCAAGGCTACCAACGAGTGGATACAAACTGTGGACTGGGACTGCATTGTGCTCGACGAATATCACTACGGCGCATGGGGCAAGAATGCCAAGAACTTCTATGACAAGAAGGACCCGGCATTGAAGCGGGCTGAAGAGATGGGCGACATTATCAGCGAGGATGCTGACAATGTCCGTGAGTTGGAAGCCCGTGAAATCTATGATGAGGGCTTGATGCCTCTGCGCACGGGAGCATACCTGTATCTGTCAGGAACACCATTCCGTGCCATCTCTACCGGTGAGTTCATCGAGGAACAGATATACAACTGGACCTATAGTGATGAACAGGCTGCTAAGGAGAAATGGAAGGACGACCATAACCCATACGCGCAATTGCCGAAGATGGTGATGCTCACTTACCAGTTGCCAGACAGCATACGCCAAATAGCATCGCAAGGTGAGTTTGACGAGTTTGACCTCAATGAGTTTTTCCGTGCTGATGATAAAGGTTTTATCCACGAGGAATATGTACAGAAATGGCTTGACCTGATTCGCGGTTCCTATACGGAAAACATCGTAACGGAACTGAAATTGGGAACCGAAAAGCCACCGATGCCATTCTCTGACAGCCGATTGCTCAGTTATCTGCAGCACACCTACTGGTTTATGCCGTCAGTGGCTGCATGTAAGGCAATGGCCAAACTGCTGAGGAAGCGTAATAACCGTTTCTTTGACGACTATGAAGTGATAGTCGCTGCTGGTAATGAAGCAGGTATGGGAGCCAAGGCCGTCGAGCCGGTATATAATGCGATGGGAGATCCACAACAGAGTAAGACTATCACGCTGTCGTGTGGTAAACTGTCAACAGGTGTGACGGTAAAGCCATGGACTGGCATTTTGATGCTTCGCAACACCACATCACCCGAAACCTATTTCCAGGCAGCCTTCCGAGTACAGTCGCCATGGACGACCAAAGACGAATGGGGTGAGGAAGTGATATTGAAACCTCTCTGCTATGTGTTCGACTTTGCCCCCAACCGGGCTTTGCGGCAGGTAGAAGAATATAGTTGTCAATTGAATGTTGAGGAAAGTAACCCGGAGAAAAAGGTTGAGGAGTTCATCAAGTTCCTGCCGATATTGGCTTTCGATGGTTCTTCGATGAAGGAGATAGATGCAACTGGCGTGCTGGATATGGCTATGAGCGGCACAACGGCCACTCTGCTTGCCCGCCGTTGGGAGAGTGCCGTTCTTGTGAATGTGGATAATGCCACCCTCCAGCGCTTGATGAACAACCCGGAGGCGATGAAGGCTCTGATGAACATCGAGGGATTCCGCAATCTGAACAGCGACATTGAGACCATCATCAACAAGTCGGAGCATGTAAAGAATACCAAGAAAGAGAAAGGCGATAACCTGACACAAAAGGAGAAAAAAGAGCTTACGGAAGAGGAGAAGGAATATAAGAGCAAGCGCAAGGAGATACAGGAGAAGCTTATCAAGTTTGCCACCAGAATCCCTGTGTTTATGTACTTGACCGACTTCCGCGAGTACAGTCTGAAAGATGTAATCATGCAATTGGAACCAGAGTTGTTCAGAAAGGTTACGGGTCTTACGTTGGATGATTTCAGCCTGCTGGTGAGTCTCGGAGTATTCAACAGCGACTTGATGAATGATGCCGTTTATAAGTTCAAACGGTATGAAGACTCGTCGCTGAATTATACTGGAATAGATAAGCATACGAGCAAGATTATTGGCGGATGGGATACCGTGAAGGAAATTACCGAAGAGGAGAATGACGAAACCGATAATGTTATTTCCCAAGACGAAGAGCAAGTTGCTCCTGACATCCAAGAAGAGCCTGAGGTTAAGCCCTGGGAAGGTCTGAGTGTAGGTGACAAAGTCATGCACAAGAGCCTTGGTGAGGGAGTCATCGTTTCACTCGATGAGAATTATCTCTTTGTCAGATTCCAAGACCGCGAGTCTAAGTTCCTTTATCCGAGTGCATTTGAGAAAGGCTATCTGAGTAGGTGAACATAAACGGACGCTCCACAATATTGCATTATTCCATTGCATTCGTTTTTCGTAGGGATTAGAAATACAAACTCCACCCTTGCCAAGAGCAGACGGCAGGGTGGGGTTGTTATAATGAGAGATGTCAGTCGATCGTTTCGAGTTTGTTCTCGAGGATATTGTATCTGACGTGACGATTGAACCAAGTGGAGTGGCCATTGTGCACACAGGATATGTTGATGCCACGACGGAGGAACTCGTCAATGAGGGCACGATCATGACAGGCACGCATACTTGTCCAGCCTTTGTTGTTGACTTCGTGATTGAATGAGGCGACCAAGTCTTCGATGGAGTAGTCTGCAAATTGAAGTGCAAACTTTAGATAATAGACATGTGTCTGATAATCTTTCCTGTCGTCTTTTTGATTTTCTTCCATAATAAGGATGTTTTTGAAGTGAATAAATGTTGCTTCCACATCGTACTGACCACCGTGGCTCCTAATGCTCGGTTGGCGAGTCCATCCGAAGATGAC
>CAJODF010000054.1 GCA_905233555.1 uncultured Prevotella sp.
ACCACCGAGGTGGGTATCACCATTGGTAGAGAGCACCTCAAACACACCACCACCGAACTCGAGGATAGAGATATCGAATGTACCACCACCGAGGTCGAACACGGCAATCTTCATATCCTTGTTGGCCTTATCTACACCGTATGCCAAAGCGGCAGCAGTGGGCTCGTTGACGATACGCTTCACGTTGAGGCCTGCAATCTGACCAGCCTCTTTGGTAGCCTGACGCTGAGAGTCGGAGAAGTAGGCAGGCACAGTGATGACGGCATCTGTCACCTCCTGACCGATATAATCCTCAGCGGTCTTCTTCATCTTCTGCAGCACCATAGCCGAAATCTCCTGTGGCGTATATTTACGGCCATTGATGTCAACACGGGGATAGCCACCCTCGTTGACAACATTATAAGGTACGCGAGAAATTTCCTTCTCGGTCTGTTGCCAGTTCTCACCCATGAAACGCTTGATAGAATAAACGGTGTTCTTGGGGTTGGTGATGGCCTGACGCTTGGCAGGATCACCGATCTTACGCTCACCATTCTCAACAAAACCAACCACTGAAGGTGTTGTACGCTTACCTTCGCTGTTGGCAATCACTACTGGTTCGTTACCCTCGAATACGGCAACGCAACTGTTGGTAGTTCCTAAGTCAATTCCAATAATCTTTCCCATAATTGTATCATTTTAATTGTTTATATTCTGTTAATTTGGACAAAAATCCGCAAAAATCATAGCAAAGCATGTGCCAAACGGATTTTTTTTGCCTAAATATGATTTTTGTTACGACATTTTGGCACAAGTATCAAAAAAATGTTATATCTTTGCACCGTAAATTGTACAATTTAAAATTCCGAAGAATGAAAAGAGCGATTTTGACAGCCGGATTGGCCATGTTGCTGATGACGGTCTCGGCTCAGGAAAACTCCTACATCGTGAAGACGCGTAACGCCAAGAAAAAGGTGGCAGTAGAAAATGTCTTGACAGAGGAAACGACTGTCGAGGAAGATGAGACTGCGACAGATTTCGTCAGTCAGAATTTCAAATTCTACAGTCTTTGCGACTGGAAGGAGGGCATGAAGTTTATGGTGATGCCGGAGAAGTATGACCTTGTGGTAAAGACATTCGCCGATGCTGGTACAGGCAAGGAGGTGAGTAGTATGTCATTGCGTCACAAGATTATGGTTTATAAGGGAAAGAGCGAGAGTTCTGACGGACACTGGCGTATGAACTTCCTTTGCCAGGACGAGAACAAGATGTATTATTATGAGATTCCCAGTGGCACCTTCGATGACTATTGCTATGGTAAACTGGGTGTTCCGACGCTGGCATACTTAGGCGATGTGGATATCGCCCGTGAGCAGTTGATGGGTAAGAAACTGTTTACCAAGACCCGTATCTATCGCATCGATACAGAGACGGACGGTGACGGCTATCGTGAGACCATCCAGCCGATGAACAAGGAGGTGACTGTGACTGCCGTTGGCGTAGGTACCCGTAACTTCCCTGTGAAGATCATCGTGGAGGATGAACTTGGCAATGAGTATTATCAGGTGGTGGCTATGTCGAAGACCAATAGCGGTATGCGTGACGATGAGTTTATCATGGACTCGCTGAAGCATACCTTCTATGGTGCCTTCGAACTTCAGGATGCCGTGATGAAGGTCAACAAGGACTATAAGACCTATATCGGACAGACCATCCACAACAAGTATAAGACGGAGATGGTGACCAAGGGCGACGGTAAGGATCGCTACGTGACCATTCCTAAGATGATGACGTTCCGTGTGGATAACACGCTGGCACAGCCCAACAGTGAGTTTGTCACTTTGACACTGACAGAGTTGGATTCGCGTCGTGTGTTCTATAAGGATGTCACCTTTACCAATCCTGTGGGTAAACCTAATGCCCGTGCCAAGGAGGATGAATACTTCGGCTATCTCTTCGCAATGGGTGAGGGTCAGGCCCGTGAGACCTCTCAGGCAGCCCGTGCTGCCATCCAGCAGGGTCGTGTCATCGTCGGCATGAGCGAGGATGAGGTAATCTTGGCAATGGGTGAGGAGCCTTCACGTAAGGAGGCTTCCAGCGATGGTCGCTACATGTGGCTCTATCAGCGTTCAACAGGTTATCTGACT
Organism: uncultured Prevotella sp.; assembly: GCA_905233555.1. Classification (GTDB taxonomy): domain Bacteria; phylum Bacteroidota; class Bacteroidia; order Bacteroidales; family Bacteroidaceae; genus Prevotella. The sequence continues at coordinate 2,127 of CAJODF010000054.1, forward strand.
GTGACCTTCGGACGTAATGGGCGTGTGGAGAGTTATACCACGCCTGCCCAGAACAACAGCAAGAAGACGCAAACCCGTCGTAAGGCTGCCACGAAGCCCAAGGCCAACAATGATTGGCAACGAAGCAACGGTACACCACTCTAAGAAAAAATAAATCCCAGCCAAATCGGCTGGGATTCTTTTTTTGTTAGCCCTTGATGGCTTCCATGATTTTTGCCTCCAGTTCCTCGCAGAGTTCTGGGTTGTCTTTCAATAGCGCCTTGACGGCATCGCGTCCCTGTGCCAGTTTCGAATCTCCGTAAGAGAACCATGAGCCGCTCTTCTTGATGATATTGTACTCTACGCCGAGGTCAACAATCTCACCAATCTTCGAGATGCCCTCGCCGAAGGTGATCTCAAACTCAGCCTTACGGAAGGGGGGAGCCACCTTGTTCTTCACAATCTTGACACGTACCTGATTGCCGAGAACATCTTCGCCATCCTTGATCTTTCCGATGGGACGGATGTCCAGACGGACGGAAGCATAGAACTTCAGGGCATTACCACCAGTTGTGGTCTCAGGATTGCCGAACATCACACCAATCTTCTCGCGCAACTGGTTGATGAAGATACATGTCGTATTGGTTTTCGCAATAGTAGAGGTGAGTTTTCTCAATGCCTGACTCATCAGACGGGCCTGAAGTCCTACAGAAGAGTCACCCATGTCGCCTTCAATCTCCTTCTTGGGTGTCAGTGCTGCCACAGAGTCGATGACAATGATGTCAATCGCACTCGAGCGTATCAGTTGGTCGGCAATCTCCAGAGCCTGCTCACCACTGTCTGGCTGTGAGATGTACAGGTTGTCGATATCCACACCTAAGTTAGCGGCATAGAAACGGTCAAAGGCGTGCTCTGCATCGATGAATGCAGCAACACCTCCCGTTTTCTGGCATTCTGCAATGGCGTGGATAGCCAGAGTCGTCTTACCAGATGACTCAGGACCATAGATCTCTATGACACGTCCCTTGGGATAGCCGCCCACACCAAGAGCGGCATTCAGACCAATACTACCAGTGGGAATTACTTCCACATTTTCAATCTTCTCTTCGCCCATGCGCATGATAGCGCCTTTGCCGAAGTCTTTTTCAATCTTGGCCATTGCAGCCTGCAATGCCTTCAACTTACCCTCCTGGGGGCTCATTGCTTCTTCTTTTTCTTTTGCCATAGTATAATTACTTTTTTTACCTTTTTACTTTTTACAGTTCCAGGTCTCCGTCGAACACCTCGTGCCAAGGCAGACCTTGTTTGTTCAACTGCTCCATGAATGGATCGGGATCAAAGTCTTCCACATTCCATACACCAGGTTTCTTCCAGATACCTTTGACGAACATCATGGCACCAATCATGGCTGGAACGCCAGTGGTATAACTCACACCTTGCATGCCTGTTTCCTTATAGGCCTCCTGATGCTTGCAGTTGTTATAGACATAATAGGTGTGTTCCTGACCGTCCTTGATACCACGGATGCGACAGCCAATCGAGGTCTCGCCCTCATAGTTCTCGCCCAGATCCTGAGGATTAGGCAGTACGGCCTTCAGGAACTGGAGGGGCACAATCTTCACCTTTACAGTCTTCTCAGGATTGTCAGCCAACGGGGCCTCGTAGACAATCTCGTCGATACGGCTCATGCCGATATTCTGAATTACGTCGAGGTGCTTCAGATATTGTTCGCCGAAGGTCATCCAGAAACGTCCCTGCTTGATGGTGGGATAGTTCTTCACTAGCGACTCCAGTTCCTCATGGTGCAGCAGATACGATTCGCGAGGGCCGATATTGGGGTAGGTGAGAGGCTTGTGAATCTCCAGCGGCTCTGTCTCTATCCATTGGCCGTCCTTGTAGTAGAGCCCCTTTTGGGTAATCTCACGGATGTTGATCTCTGGGTTGAAGTTTGTGGCAAAGGCGTGGTGATGGTCACCCGCATTGCAATCGACAATGTCGAGATAATGTATCTCGTCGAAGTGATGCTTGGCAGCATAGGCGGTATATACACCACTGACACCTGGGTCGAAGCCACAGCCGAGGATGGCTGTCAGGCCAGCCTGCTCGAAGCGGTCCTTATAGGCCCACTGCCAGGAGTACTCGAAGTGTGCCTCATCCTTCGGCTCGTAGTTGGCTGTGTCGAGGTAGTTACAGCCCCACGCCAGACAGGCATCCATAATCGTCAGGTCCTGATAAGGCAGGGCGAGGTTGATCACCAGTTCTGGTTTGTAGTCGTTGAACAGTGCTTTCAACTGCTCCACATCGTCAGCATCTACCTGAGCCGTCTGGATGTCCATTTTGTAACCTGCCCTGTGGATGTCGGCCACAATCTTGTCGCATTTTGCCTTTCTGCGACTGGCGATCATAAAGTCAGTAAAAACGTCAGCATTCTGTGCTATCTTGAATGCTGCTACCGTTGCGACGCCTCCAGCGCCAATCATTAATACCTTACTCATTTTATATTTGACTATTTTACTATTTAACTTTTAACTTTTCACTATTCACTTTTCACTTCTTCTGCGCGGATGCCGAGGGCTGCCATTAGCGAATAGCCCAGAATCTCCTGCTGGAAGTTTCCACCAGTCATAGGCTGCATGGCGAACACCGTGATGCGTTTGTCGCTATCTGTCTTGCGAAGCGTCTCGCGTACCTTATTATATATATTAGAGTCTTCGGCATTGGGAATCACCATCATGCGCTTCACTGCTTCCTGGGTACATATCAGTTGCAGGGTATCAATGAACTGCTGCTCGCTGCTTACGATATCTTCTATGGGATAGGCATTGATGAGAAACTCTCCGAGGTGGTCTTTGAAGGCTTTGCCGCTGAGTTCCTCAAAACTGCCTGGTGTAAAATTGTCCATCGTTTTTTTCTGTTTGGCGTGCAGTAGTATGACTTGTGTTTCCTGTTCTCCCTCGCGTATTCCGCCATCGAGGGCTATGCAGTCTATCCACTTGGTCATATCAGCCTGAGGGATACGGCGGCCTATCATGCGTTCAAAGTTCACAATCAGGTTAAATGCGACCTTGTCAACGTAATCAGCGTCAACCAATATCACATTCTCGCTTTGCAAGCGACCTTGTGCCAATGACTCATTCCATCTGTTTTCCTGCATGTTGTGTTAGATTCAGACTTAATGTTACGGTGCAAAGATACATATTCTTGCCGATATATCCAAAAAATAAGCCTATTATTTTTTATTTTTTTCGATAAATTTGGTGTTTTCCCTGCTTATTTGTACCTTTGCACGCACTTTTGCAGAAAATACAAACAAGAAAGGTTATTAATATGTCAACATTATCTCTGCTTATCGTCATCGTGTTCTGCATCGGCTATCTGTGTATAGCCCTGGAGGGTGTGACGAAAATCAATAAGGCAGCCATTGCGCTACTGATGTGTGTATTGTGTTGGACGCTGTTGATGACAGGTCCTGCTGCCTATTATCCCGCTATTGCAGGTGCTGATGTGTTGCACCATATCAGCGAGGTGATAGAGCATCACTTGGGCGATGCTGCCGGCACATTGTTCTTCCTGATGGGAGCGATGACGATTGTCGAGATTGTTGACTCGAATGGTGGTTTTAACTTCGTTCGAGATACGATCAAGACGCGCTCGAAGCGGAAACTGATGTGGCGTGTGGCGCTGATGACTTTCTTCCTATCCGCCATTCTGGATAACCTTACCACCTCGATTGTCATGATTATGGTGCTGCGGAAACTGGTGCAGGCTGAGATGGACAGATTGCTCTATGCTGCTCTTGTGGTGATTGCGGCTAACTCAGGAGGTGCCTTCTCGCCCATCGGCGACGTGACGACCATCATGCTCTGGATCAAAGGTGTGATTACGACTCAGGGTGTCATCAGTGAGATATTTGTGCCCTCGCTTGTATCGATGCTCGTGCCGGCTTTCATCCTTCAGTTCCAGTTGAAGGGTAAGTTCGATAAGTCGCAGAACCTGCCGAAAGCAGATATCAGTCAGTTTACAAAGGCCCAGCGTAACGTGATCTTCTGGCTTGGAGTAGGTGGTTTGTGCTTCGTGCCAATCTTCAAGACGATTACGCATCTGCCCCCATTCATGGGTATCCTGCTCGTGCTTGGTGTGCTTTGGACGGTGACTGAGATTTTCCATCACAATACTTCTGAGGATGATACAATGGCCCAGCGCGTCAGCGACCTCCTCTCCCGTATCGACCTTTCCACCATTATGTTCTTCCTGGGCATTCTGATGGCGGTGGCAGTGTTGCAGGAGATTGGCGTACTCACCATGATGGGTGGTGTGCTTGATGCGACCTTCGAAGGCAACCATTATCTGGTGACAGGTATTATCGGCGTTCTGTCGTCGATCGTCGATAATGTGCCGCTTGTGGCAGGCTGTATGGGTATGTATCCAGTGGCTGCAGCGGGCGATATGGCTGTTGATGGCATCTTCTGGCAGTTACTGGCCTATTGTGCCGGTGTGGGCGGCTCGATGCTGATCATCGGCTCCGCTGCAGGAGTCGTTGTCATGGGCTTGGAGAAGATCACCTTCGGCTGGTATATGAAGAAAATCACGTGGATAGCCTTCGTGGGTTATCTCGCAGGTATTCTTATCTACTGGCTTGAGCGCATGTTATTGTTCTAAACCTGTGACTGGGGAATCCAGAACCAGAAGGTGGAGCCTTGGCCTTCGCCCTCGGAGGTGACTCCGATATGGCCTTCGCAACTATCAACGATGTTTTTGCAGATGCTCAGACCGAGACCTGTGCCTTGTACGAAGTCGTCGAGTTTGACGAAACGCTCGAAGACGGCATCCTGCTTCTCCTTGGGGATACCTGCACCAGTGTCTTCGCAATAGAAGTAGATACCGCCGTCTTGTTTGCGGTAGCCCACCTTGATATGGCCTTCCTTCGTATATTTGATGGCGTTGGTGACGAAGTTGGTGAGGACTTGCTGGACGCGGCCTTTGTCGAGCAAAGCGGGGAAGGATGAGTAGGGATTATCCTTGATGAATGGGATACCAGCCTCTGTGACGCGTTGCTCGAGGGTCTGGCAGATATCGTCGAACACTTGGGCGAAGTCGCACTCCACGGGCTCGATGGCAAGGGCCTGACCCATGCTGGAGGCTTCGAGGATATCGTTGATGAGACGGAGAAGCATGTCGCAGTTGTTACGGATGATACGAATGAACTCCATGCGTTCTGCTGGGGTTTCCACCATCTGAAGGATATCACTGAAGCCGACGATGGCATTGAGGGGGGTACGGATCTCGTGGGTCATATTGGCGAGGAAGGCGGCCTTGAGGTGTCCGGAGTCTTCGGCACGGGCAGTTTCCTCCTTTAGGCGCTGTTGAGCTTCCATCAGGTCGGTAATGTTACGTGCTACACCAAAATACTCGATGAGACGGCCTTGGGGGTCGAAGGTGGGAATGCCGGTAATGGCATACCATACGGGGCTGTTGACCATCGGGGTGTAGCGATAGTGGTGGATGACATTGACGGGCTGTTGTTGGCGGAGGGTTTCGCGCAGGCTGGTGATGGCCTGCTGGCGTTCTTTTTCGGGAATGCCTGCAAAGAACTCTTCAAAGGTTTCTGTATAACCCGGCTCATGGGGATTGACAGTGAAGTGGATAATCTCGTCTTTAAGGTCGTAGTGCCAGATAAACATCTCGCTCTGTTCGAGCAGATAGCCTAACTGGTTTTCATAACGCCGGATGGCTTCATTCGTCTTGATAATCTCCATATTGTGCTTGCGCAGTTCGAGATACATGTCGCGCTCGGCAGTAATGTCGCGAGCGGTAATGACATAGTAGGCCAGACGGTCATTGTCGTCGATGACGGGTTTGATACGTATCTCTATGTAGAGATCGACATGGTTTTCAGGGATCACCAGATGGTGACAACTATGAAGGGTTTCACGGCTTCCAAGGGTGAATTCGCCTTTAACGGCGGGGATGTCGGAGAGAAGGACGCTGCGGAAATAGGCGTCGTTTTCACTGGTGATGCCAAAGAGATTGCGCATTTCCTGGTTGTAGTCCTGTAGGCGACCTTTCTTGTCGTAGAACGACATGGCCACGATGTTGGTGTCGAACACCTTCATGTATTTGTTCCACAGGTCGCGGTTCTCGCGTTCTTCCTGCAGTTCATTGGTGATGTCCTTGGTGGTATAGACAATGTATTTGGTTCGGCCATCCTCGATCTCAGCGATGGCATTGCCGTAAATGTTCCGCCACTCGGGTTCCTCGTCCGAGCCTCGGTTGAACAGGATTCTGATGTCAAAACTTTGCTGTTCACCACGGATAAGACGGGTATTGCAGTCATGCAACAGTGTGGCTTGTTCAGGAGGCATACGCCTGACAAACTCCTGGGGCAGCATGGTCTGTGTGGGCAGTATCTGGCCATGGAGATTACGGAGGAGATTGCCTTCGACGTCGTATTCGATGACGGAGTAGTCGCCCATACTAAGGGCGGTCTTCATCATGTTGTTGAGTTCTGCGGATTTGCGGACAGCCTTGTTGACTCGCAGGGTGATGAAACGGTTGATAAGGAATCCTGCGAAGACGGCCAGTGCAAGGCCGATCAGGACGAGGATGGATATAGGAGATGTATTGTTGTGAACACGCTCAGGGTGGAACCAGCGGTCACGGATGATTTCAAGTTCACCGTTCTGTTCCAGACGGGTGTATTCGTCGTCGATGATATCGACCAGTTCCTTGTTGTAGCCGATGATGCGGAGCTCTCCTGCTGGGATGTCAATATCGTCAAGGGCGATGCTGTCGAGGGCCAGTTCCTTGATTTTGCTGGCCAGAGGTATTTCGCCCCAGACGAAATATTTATAGCGTCCTGATCGGATGCCTGTCAGTGCATCCTTAGGCGAGTGGTACTCGCGTGCAAAGGGAATGGAGTCGAGATAATTGAGGCGCAGGGCTGCATAGTCGTTGCGTTTGAGGATGAGAGTGTCGTGATCGGTGAGGTCGCTCATATGGAGGAGGGGTGGTGTGTCGATACGACGAGCCACTTTCAGGTTGTAGTAGTTGATGTACTTCTTGGTGGAGACGTTGGGGGTGTCGTGGTAGTAGGCATAGAGGGCATGGATGAGGTCGGCCTGACGCTTCTCGAACATTTCGGTGGCTAGGTACCACTCCTGCATGACGAACTTATGGGGGATGTCGAGGCGGTTAAGAATCTGGTCGAGCACCTCGATGTTATAGCCGGAGGGCTGACCTTCGTTATTAAGAAACTCGAAAGGTTGGAAGTCCCAGTCGCTGACAATGATAAGGGGCTTTTCCTTGGAATAACCAAAGGTTTCCTTGGCGGAAGAAGTGAGAAGTGAGAGGTGAAAAGTGATAAGTAGGGCTATCACTCTCAGAACGGTGGGGGTATGGGGTTTCGTTTTCATTTGCGGTCAATTTCGATTAACTTACAGGGGATGGATACCCAAACGATGGTGCCGGAGCCCTCGTGGGACTTGATGGTGATCTTGCCATCCATCTGGCTGATGATTTCACGACAGATGCTGAGGCCGAGACCCGTTCGGTGGCCATCGGTGCTCATAAAGCGGTCGAAGATGCGGTCGAGCATTCTCTCTGGTATGCCACTTCCTGTATCTTGGAAGGCGAGTACGAGGTGGTCGCCGGTATAGTCGTAGCGGGCACGTACCTGTCCGGAGGTGGTATGCTGTGCTGCATTGGTGATAATCTGGTCGATCACAATGCCGAGAACTTGTTCGTCAATCTCCACCACAAGATGGTTGTATGGGTTGTCGATGCTATAGGTGACGCCTGGCCTTTGGAGGTTGAACCATGCTGACTGGCAGCGGGTCTCGAAGACGGTGGCGAAGTCGATGGGCTTTGGCTTGATCTCAATCATCCGGGCATCAAGGCGCGAGAGGTAAAGAATGTTGTTGATGAGTTTCAACAGCGTGGATGCACTTTCCTTGATCTGGGTGATAAAGATTGCCTCGTCTTCGGGTGCGTGCTCCGTTTCGAAGAGTTCTGCGAATCCGACGACACTACTGAGAGGGGTGCGGATTTCATAACTCATGTTGCGGAGGAAGGTGTTCTTCAGTGATTCCACCTCCTGAGCCTTTATTGTCTCTCGCTCCAGTTCCTCTTCGGTAGCCTTGATTTCACTCACGTCACGGCAGATGCCGAAGTAGCCTGTCACGCCACCTTCATCGTCGAAAGTGGGGATAAATGATATGTGGAGGTAAAGCGGCATACCATGGATGCGCAGTGAGGACTTGATAGTCGTCTTGATGGAGGCTGCCGTGAGGTTGTCCATCGCGTTGAGCAATCGCTGAGCCTTTTTCTTATACGCCTCGTCGGTCAGTTCGATGGTGCGTGTCTGAGTCAGTTCATACTGCACATGGTCGATTTCGCTGTAGATGGTCAACGTATGGGTGTCTGGTGAGTAGGTGACGATACGCAGGTTACCGTTCTGCAGTACATAGTCGATGTTCTTGATGTACTGTCCCATCTGGCTATTGGCCTTCTGCAGGAGTTGTAGGTTGTTCTGGATGCTGGAATACGACTGGGCAAACTCTGTCACGTCGCGACCTGTGATGTAGATGGTAAGCAGATGACCATTTTCATCGCGTACAGGCATCACCTTCATCTCATAGTAGAGTTTCGGCTGGTTGAGGAACTTCATCGGCAGACGTTGATCGTTAGGCGACGTGCATACCTGGGCCAGATAGAAGGTGTCGAAAGTATCAAGGTCGATATCCATACCCAGAACATCTTTGACGGTGAACTTGCTGTCGAGTACTTCTTGTTTGGTCATGTGGATATATTTCAGAGCCTTCTCGTTGATGTTACGGATAACGCCGTTCTCGTCGAAGGCCAGCATGTCGATCATGGCTGAGTTGAAGACTGCCTGATAACGGAGCATGTTCTCCTTGGCTTCTTTCTGTTTGAGGCGTTCTTCGGTGGTGTCGCTACGTGTTCCTATAATATGTGTGGGATGTCCCTCTTTGTCGCGACGCAGGACGGAGAGATCGACGGTGAAGTCGCGTAGTTCCGTATCAGAGGCCTCATCCTTACCAATGATGTTGAGGGTGACGTGTTCCTCTTTCTGGCTCGCAATGCTGGCCAAAGCATTGCTGAGTCGCTCGAAATCAGAGGGCGTGGTTTGCCTGAAGAAATCGACAGAGGGATGACTGGGCATCGAGTTGCCTTTTTCATCCAGCGGGGTGACGGTTCTCGATTCCACATGGTATATCCAGATGCGTACCTTACTGGTGTTGAGGATCAACGCCATGCGGTTGTTGTCGTTGTGCAACAATCTCTTTATCTTATTTTCCCTCTGACGGTAAACAGCGTAATAGATAAGTGATGCAAGGGCGCCCAGTGCCAGCACGATAGCCAGTTGCCAGACCCAGGAAGGAATACCCGTATCCTGACGTTCGGGATAGAACCATTTGTTCTGAATGGGTTGTAAGCGGTCTTGGGAACGAAGTATCGTATAAATGCTGTCGATACGCTGCAGCAGTTGGGGGTTGTTCGACATAAACTTATATTCTCCGTGCTGGACATCAACGGGGGAGAGTTCAAGATTGTCGAACTGGAACTTATGGATGAGCCATTTCAGGGAGAGCGTATTCCACACAATCTGACTGTTCGGGTCTATATGTGCCTTCTGGACTGCCTCCTGCATATCGTCATAGGGGATGGCGTTGTTGCCCCAGCCCTTGCGGATCATCAGATGGTGACTGAAACTGCCGTTGTGGACGATAACGCGATAATTGGCCAGGTCCTCCACCTCGCGGATGACTGGTTTGATGCCCTTTTGGTGGACAATGCTATGGGTGAACAGTTGGAGCACGGACTTGCCATACAAGGCATAGTCATCGTGGAAGTGGGCATCCATGCCGCACATCAGGTCAGCCTGTCCTGACTTTAGGTCGTTGAGCGCCTCACCAGTAGGCTTGAGTTTGATGATGTAGGGAATGTCGAGTTCCTTGAAAATGAGTTTGAGCATGTCAATGTTGTAACCTACGGGCTCACCATTCTCATTGAGGAAGGCATAGGGCCAGAGATCCCAGGCATCCTCATACACGAGAGGGTTTTCTTTGGTAAAGACCTTCACGCTGTCAGTCTCCTGCGCAGAAGCGGCAGTGAGCGACAAGAGATAAGTAGTCAGTATCAGCAGGATTCTATTCATTCTTGATGTCCTTTTTTTGTTCTATATTTATGGCCTCGCACGGAATCCAGAGCCAGAAGGTCGAGCCTTTGTCCTTGCCCTCGGAGATGACACCAATTTGCCCGTGACAGGCTTCTGTGATGGCCTTGCAGATGCTTAGTCCGAGACCAGTGCCCTGGATGAAGTCGTTGAGTTTGACGAAGCGTTCAAAGATCTTTCCCTGTGCTTCCTTGGGGATACCGTCGCCCGTGTCCTCGCAGTAGATATACAAACCGTCGTTCTCGTAGCGATAGCCGGTCTTGATATGTCCCTGATGGGTGTATTTAATGGCATTGGTCACCAGATTGGTGATAACCTGCTGGATACGGCCGGTATCGATGGTAGTGACCAAGGTGCGATAGGGGTTATCTTTGATGAACTCGACTCCTGGTTCCTGAACACGTTCCCTCAGCGACTCGCAGATGTCGTCGAATGATTTAGCGAAGTCGGTCTGGCGAGGTTCGATATGGATGCCGCCCTCGTCGAGCGAAGAGATGGCGAGGATGTCGTTGATAAGACGCAGCAGCATGTCGCAGTTGTTCATGATGACGCGGACAATCTCCTGCTTTTCTTCGGGGGTGCTCAACATTGGGAGAATGTCTGAGAATCCTACGATTGAGTTCAGGGGGGTGCGTATTTCGTGCGTCATGTTGGCCATGAATACCGACTTCATGCGTCCGGAATCATTGGCACGTTCCGTTTCGAGTTTCAGTTGCTCTTGCTTCTTGATGAGGCCTGTCACATTGCGCACAATGCCGTAGGTGCCTTTCAGGTTCCCGTCGTTGTCGAAGAATGGCACGCTGTCGATGTAGTTCCACTGCAACTCCTCACCTTCGTGGAAGAAGGGGTGCATATAGGTGAGGTCGGTTCTTTGTATGCTGAAGTAATTGTCGAAGTCAGCCAGTCCGGAACGGAAGGGACTGTCGACAAAGTGCTCTGTCAGTTCCTCGAACGACATCTGTTTCTCGGGTGTGCCCAGACTCTTGTAGATTGTGCAGGTCTTGTCG
>CAJODF010000055.1 GCA_905233555.1 uncultured Prevotella sp.
GGCCTTGGTCTCGGCATCAGCCTTGGGCACATAGGCCTTAATCAGGTTCATCAGGAAAGCACGGACATTCACTGAGGTCTTGGCCATTGTATTCTCCAGTGAATAGGCAGCGTAGTTAGGATAACCCATGATTTCGGCCTGCTCTGCACGGAGTTTGGCTATTTCCACCACGAGGGGGAAGGTATTGTATTTGCCTGTTCCATCGGCACGATGGATAGAGGCCTCATAGACCTTCTTGCGCAGTTCGCGGTTATCGAGGCTGGCCAAGGGAGCCTGTTGGGTGGTGTTGACAATGACGATGGCATACGGGGCCTTGCCGCCACGACTCTCAGCATCCTTGGCGCACTGGGCGATATCTGCCTCGCTCATGCCTGCCAGGTCTTCCTTTTTATCCACCCAGACGACGGCATCGTTGGTGGCATCGGGGAGCATCTCGCCCCACTGTGTCTGCAAGTCTGAGATGCGCTTGTTGATTTCCTTCATGCGCTCCATCTTGTCGTCTGGCAACAGGGCACCATCACGCACGAAATCCTTATAGATCTCCTCCAAGAGTTTTTGGTCTTCGCCTTGCAGGGTCTGGTATTCATTATCATAGACCTTTTTGATACGCTCAAAAAGGGGCTTATTGAACTTAATCTCATTCGACAGGTCTGTCAACATGGGTTGTACCTTCTTCTCAATATCTCCCAACGCAGGGGTCTTATCGGCCTCGATGAGGGCAAAGAATGTACGACTTACCCGATCCAACAACCGTCCACTCTCCTCGTAGGCGAGGATGGTGTTCTCGAAGGTAGCAGAATCTGGATTGTCCACGATCTTGGCAACCTCATCACGCGTCTGCTGGATGGCTGCCTCGAAGGCTGGCAGATAGTCGGTGCTGTCGATTTTACTGAAATCGGGTGCTCCGAAAGGTAATGTACTCTCCTGCAACAGAGGATTCTCACGCTGTGCCTGCTGACAGGCACTCAACGACATCAGCGCTGATGCTACTGTTATCGACATAATAATTTTTGATTTTTTCATATGTCCCTTTAACTTCCTTTTAACTTCTCTTTTACTTCCCTTTCGCTCGGCTTTGCCGCTTGGCTCTGCCAAGAACTTCCCTTCCTTTATTCATCTGGTAAAAACAGAGGATCTTCCGGCATGACCATAATGGGCTCTGTCTCGTAGGCCTGAAGAATCTTCTCTGACACATACTTCTTATCAACCACCAGACGGAACATATACTCACGGAACCAACGGTCAGTCATAATCAGATATCCCTGCTGTCCCCACGAGGCACCCCATGAGTTCTCCACCTTCCATTTCGTAGCCTTGCCCTTACCGTCGAGATCGACGGCTGTGAGGGTCATGGCGTGGGTGGAACCGCTGTCGAAGGTCGAGATGCGCTGGGCCTTGTCCATACCGAAGGAGGTGCCGAAGAGCGACTCATAATCAAAATTCTCCGTATCGGCATAGCCACGCTTACGATCCAAGAACTTACCCACGTCGTAACTGCTGTAGAGTTTACGTCCGTCCATCAAAGAGGCAATAGCCATCTGCTCGATATCGTCCATCGGCAGATTGATGTACTTCCAGTTGTGGCCATCGTAGGTATGACGATCATATTCCACCTCGTAGGTCTTATAGTATGGCCGACGGGGATCGTTCATGGCCATGATAAACGTGCCGTTGATGGGGCCGCCCACCACCTCCTGATAGAACGACTGCGGCGTATATGTCTTAGCAGGGCCGACGGCCTTGCCGCTCTTGTTCTTGAAGGAATAGGTAAACTTCTGCACAGGCTCGCCAATGGTCATCACCAGCATCTTATAGATCTGCGCCAGCATACGGGCCTTGGCCTTGTCGATACTAGCCTGCTTACGGTCCTTCTGCGCCATATCACGCAGTTGCAGACCGTATTCACGGAGTTTCGAAGCAATCAGTGAACGCATCTTCGAGGTATTGTCGCTACTGTAACTCTCAGGCATCACCTCGGCAGGCACCAGACCATATTTCTCGGCAAGGTCGCTGACACCACAGAACGTGCCGCCATCGCCTATCGGACTCTTGAAGAAGAACTGCACTCGCTGGTCGTCGATGGGTTTCTTGCCTGTATCGACGCAACCCTGCAACATCAGGTTGGCCTTCTCCAACTGATCCCAGAAGAAAAGATAAGCCTGCGAGAACTCTATCTGCACGGAGTCGCGCTTCTGAGTGAAGTTGGAACGCAACACGTTGAAGCCGCTAAACATCCAGCAACGCCCTGACGATTTCTGGTCAGTGATGCTCTGCTTGGGGGTCTCGATACTGAAATAGGTGTCGAATGCACCTGCATTATCACGGTTCACGGCCAACACATCGATACTGTTGGCAGCGACGGCATTCACCAGCGCCTTGTTCGCAGGCTGAGCCTCCACTTCCTTCTGAATGTCCTTCAACATCTCCTTCGAGATGCCACCACCCTTCGTCTGTGCCGAGACGTTAAAAACAGCACCTGCCAGACACAAAGTTACTATAAAAAACTTTTTCATACAATTTTACCTAGTTTATTATTATGGCCACAAAATTACAAAGAAAAAACCAAATATGATTGATTTGAGTCAAAAATATGCACTGTTTGCGCACACACTACAACATTTTTGTATGTTGGTATCAAAAAACGCCGTACCTTTGCACCGTCAAAAGATATTTTAAGTTTAAAGTAGGGGTTCAGGGTAACAAAAACCCCGAGTAAAAAAAAGAAAGAAAAAAAATGAAAAAGATTATGATGATCGCTGCCATGATGGTAGCAACACTTACAGCAAACGCTCAGAATGAAGTTGGTCAGATTACTTTCATGCCGAAGGCTGGTTTGAATCTCGCCACTATTACAAGTATTGACAACTCTAAGATGAAGCCAGGTCTTGTTGCTGGTGCTGAGTTCGAGTATGGCGTAGCAAATGACATGACTTTCAGCGCTGGTGTTCTCTACTCTATGGAGGGTACAAAGTTAGACGGTGGTATCAAGTTCAACATGGACTACATCAACGTTCCCATCCTGGCCAACTACTACATCGCTCCGGGTTTTGCAGTGAAGGCTGGTATCCAGCCCGCATTCAACGTTCGTAAGAAGGCTTCTTACAACGGAGAGAGCGTGAACATTGATGATCTGATCAACACCACAGCTGCCGCATTTGGTCTTCCCGTAGACACTAAGGTTCAGGCTTTCAACCTCTCTGTTCCCGTTGGTCTGTCTTACGAGTTCAAGAACATCGTGCTCGACGCCCGTTACAACATTGGTGTAACCAAACTCTTCAAGAATGCTGACAATGGTCGCAACAGCACTATCGCCATCACTCTTGGTTACAAGTTCGCCCTCTAATTTTATTAAGGAAAAATAAAATGAGCCGCATCTCTTGCAGATGTGGCTTTTTTTGTGTACTTTTGTCGCCAGTATGGCAAAAGAACAATCTGCAACGAAAGAACGACAGCGGACCAACCTGAAGGAACCACGCCGCTACAAGGTGACAATCTACAACGACGACTTCACCACGATGGAGTTTGTCGTGAAGATTCTGAAGGTGGTATTCTTCAAGTCTGAGACTGAGGCTCAGACGCTGATGCTGCAAGTCCACCACTCCGACAAGGCCGTAGTGGGCATCTATAGTTACGACATCGCCGTGTCGAAAGTGAACAAGGCCACACAGATGGCACGAAACGAGGGCTATCCCCTACGACTGACTTACGAACCAGAAGAATAAAAAGACCTATGGAGATATACTATACACAGAAAGTCAACGAGGCTTTCCATGAGATGCATGAGGCGGCACAGAAGTACCGTCACGAGTTTACGACGCCAGAACACTTCATCTATGCCCTGCTGAAGCAATATGAATTCAACATGACGCTGATCGACTGCAACGTGGATCTGAACATCGTGAACCGCAGTCTGCAGGACTATTTCGAGAAGATGGAACACGTACCGGAAGAGGTCGGCACCTATACCATCGGCACCAGTCAGCAGTTGAGCGAGGCCCTGACCACAGCCGTCAGGATCGTCCAGAGCTCAAGTGCCCACTTCATCTATGTACCGCATATCGTGAAAGGCATCCTCGACCTGAAGGAGTCGTATGCCGCCTACCTGCTCAAGGATCTCCTGGGCGAATGGCAGAAAGACTTCATGAGTGAACTGGTGGCACGCTATGCCGACGACCACGATCAGGCGGACATCGACGAGGAGGACGAAGACGGCATGTCTGACGAGAAGGAACCCTGGCGGAAACTCGTCACCTGCCTGAACAACACCTACCAGCAGCACAATCCGCTCATCGGCAGGAAACAAGAACTGGAGCGCACCATACAGGTGCTCTGTCGCAAGGAGAAAAACAACCCCTTACATATCGGTGAGCCTGGCGTGGGAAAAACTGCCCTCGTCTATGGCCTTGCCGCTTATATCGAAAATGGCTGGGATGTGCCTGCACGCCTGAAAGGCAGTAAGATCTACCAACTCGACCTGGGTACGTTGTTAGCTGGTACACAGTTTCGTGGCGATTTCGAGAAACGCATCAAGGAGGTGATGGACGGCATCACACAGGAAGCCACCAACAACATCGTCTATATCGACGAGATCCACAATCTCGTGGGGGCTGGTGCCACTGGCGAGGGCTCGATGGATGCCTCAAATATGCTGAAGCCCTACTTGGAGTCAGGCAATATCCGCTTCATCGGCGCTACGACCTACGAAGAATACAACCGCCATTTCTCCAAATCGAAGGGACTGGTACGCCGTTTCCAACAGATAGACATCGCAGAACCCACGCAGGAAGAGACGCTGGAGATCCTGAAGCAACTGAAAAAGAACTACGAACAGTTTCATGGCGTGTATTATGCCGATAAGGCCCTCGAATTTGCCGTCAGCGCCAGTGCCAAATACATTAACGAACGGTTCCTACCTGACAAGGCCATCGACCTGATCGACGAGGCTGGTGCCTATCGTGAGATACACAAACTCAAGGGACAGAAGCGTCAGACGGTGGATAAGACACTCGTCGCCGATATCCTTTCAAAGACCTGTAAAGTGGATGCATTAGCGATGAAAGAAGATGACAATTCTTCCCTTGAGACACTCTATGAGCGCATCAGTAGCAAGATCTATGGACAGGATGAAGCCGTACGCCAGGTGGTGGAGGCCGTGCAGATGTCGAAGGCAGGACTGCTCGACGACAACAAGCCCCTTGCCTCACTCTTGTTTGTAGGGCCTACGGGTGTTGGTAAAACGGAGGTAGCCCGTGTATTAGCGCAGGAGCTGGGCATCGAACTGCTCCGTTTCGACATGAGCGAATACACAGAAAAGCATACCGTCGCCAAGTTGATCGGTTCGCCTGCAGGCTATGTAGGCTATGAGGACGGCGGCCTGTTGACAGATGCCATCCGCAAGACGCCCAACTGCGTCCTGCTGCTCGACGAGATAGAAAAAGCCCATCAGGACATTTACAATATTCTTTTACAAGTGATGGACTATGCCCGACTCACTGACAACAAGGGTCGCAAGGCGGATTTCCGCAACGTCATCCTCATCATGACCTCCAATGCAGGTGCCCAATACGCAGGACAGGCCAACATCGGATTCTCTGGGAATGTCAGTCGTGGTGAAGCCATGTTGAAACAGGTGAAGAAGACCTTCAAGCCTGAGTTCATCAACCGCCTCAGCGGAACGGTGGTCTTCAATGATATGGACCAGACGATGGCCACCCTCATCCTGCGCAAGAAACTGGGTGAACTGCAAGAGAAACTGACAGCCCGTCAGGTTCAGATGACCCTGACTGACGAAGCCTTCAACTATCTGCTGAAGGAGGGATTCACCAAGGAATATGGAGCCCGTGAGATGGATCGTGTCATCACTGGCAAACTGAAGCCCCTGCTGATGCGCGAGATTCTCTTCGGTAGCCTGAAAAAAGGCGGGCGCGTCACAATCGACGGCCCGCTCCTTCATATCACTTCTTCTTAGTAGTTGTAGTTTTCTTAGTCGTAGTGGTTTTCTTGGTGGTTGTGGCTGCTTTCTTCGTTGTGGTCGCAGCCTTGGTCGTCGTTGTCGTCACCTTCGGCTTGTAATACTTCAGTGCCTCCGGCATCCAACCCTTAATATTCTGGATACGTGTCGCATCAGAGGGGTGGTCACTCAGGAACTCAGCCGTCTGGTTCTGTTTCGACGCAGCCATACGCTCCCAGAAACTGGTAGCCACCTGCGGATCATAACCAGCCATAGCCGCAAAGATCAGTCCCATGTGGTCGGCCTCGTTCTCGTGGTCGCGCGAGTATTTCAGATTCTTGAAGTTAAAGCCCTGTTCAGCAATAGCCTGCACGATCGACTGCGTGTTCTGTCCCATGCCTAATGCACCAGCGAGGACGGCACCCACTTGCATACCGTACTGCTGTTTCATCTGCGTACTCATCTGCTCGGCCGAGTGACGGGCCACAGCGTGGGCAATCTCATGACCCAGCACGATAGCCAGCGAAGCCTCGTTCTGCGTAATCGGCAGCAATCCCTCATAGACACAAATCAGTCCGCCAGGCATACACCAGGCGTTTGCCTGATTGTCCTGCACCAGGTTAAAAGTCCACTGATAGTTCTGCACATCGTTCGACATACCATTGGCGTTCAGATAGTTCACCACGGCATTGGCCAGGTTCTGCCCTACCCGCTTCACCATCGCCGTGTTGTTCTGGTTGGTCGAGAGTTTAGCGGATTTCATAAACTCCTGATACTGCTGCGTCGAGAGACTGAGCACCTCACCGTCGCTAACCATCAGACTCTGCTTCCTACCCGTAATGGGCACCGTGTTGGTAGTACCGCAACTGACCAGCACGGCAGCCACCATCGACATGATAATGTACTTGAAACTTTTCATCTTTTTAGTGATTAGATTGCTATTTGTGTGCAAAATAAACAAAAAAAAACGAGATTTGCAAATAATCGGGCAAAAAAAATAGAGGCACCCCTTTCGGAATGCCCCCTTCACCTAAATAATCACGTTCTTTTTCTTACTTGTTCAAACCACGGTTGTTCAATGTTGCATTCAGCAGTACAAGGTACTTACGAATCTGCTTCTCGTTGAGCACGTAGCGCATCCACTTGATGTCCTTATCGACAGCCTCACGGACACGAGCCTCACGCTCTTCCTTGTTGTACTGGGCAGCAAACATCATCTCAGCCGAGAATGTGTGATGAATTTCTGCAACTGCCTCCATCTGGTCGGCGGTCAGTGCCAAGGCCTCTGAGAGTTTATTCATATTGACGCTCATGTCGTAAGCCTCGACATTGTTCACACTGTTTGCGTTCTCATTCTCTGCAAATGCCATTGTCATACTCAGCATTGCAACCATTGTCAAAATCATCTTTTTCATCTTTTTACCCTTTCTTTTTTTACTCGGGGCTAATTGTTATCCTGATGCCCCTACTGTTAATAATGTTATCCTGAACGTAGCCCTTTTGGCTTACACCGCTTTCCCGTTTGACGGGAAACGCTCAAATATCCTAAATGTCTTTTGACGGTGCAAAGGTACGGTGATTTTCGAACATTTACAAGCTTTTTTAAGAATTGTGTGCGCAAACAGTCGTATTTTTGACCCAAATCAACAATATCTCGTTTTTTTTTATTACCTTTGTCGCCGTATACATTATTATATATAATATGGAGCAAAAAAACAGGTTTATCACAGCCAATTACCAACTTTATACGGTGGTTGACGGCAAAAAAGAACTGGAAGAACAGACCTCCGAGGAGCATCCGTTCCAGTTTATCACAGGTTTCGGCGTGTCGTTAGACGCTTTCGAGCAGCAATTAATCAACAAAGAGAGCGGTTCAACGTTCGATTTCACTCTGGAACCAGCAGACGCTTTCGGAGCATACGACCCAGAGGGCGTTCACAAACTGGGCAGGGAGACATTCATGATCAACGGCCACTTCGACCACGACAACATCTACGAAGGCGCCATCATCACCCTGATGGACAACGAAGACCACCGATTCATGGCCAAAGTCCTGAAGATTGAGGAAGACGGCGTCACCCTCGACACCAACCATCCCCTGGCTGGCAAGACGCTCAACTTTACAGGCACTGTGATTGAGAACCGTGAGGCCACCGACGACGAGATACAACACCTCATCAAGCACCTGACAGGCGGATGCAGCGGTTGCGGACACCACCACGGCGACGACTGCGAAGGCTGTGGCGACGGCTGTGGTCACAACCATCACCACGAAGAAGGCTGCGGCTGCGGACACTGCCATTAACCCTCCCACCCTATGAATACATTTGGAACTTTATTCAGGCTGACAACCTTCGGTGAAAGTCACGGTGAGGCCATCGGAGGAGTGGTTGACGGCATGCCTGCCGGCATCGACATCGATATCGACTTCATCCAGCAGGAACTCAACCGTCGCCGTCCAGGACAGAGCAGCATCACCACCTCACGACAGGAAGCCGACCAGGTGGAACTGCTCAGTGGCGTCTTTGAGGGCAAATCCACGGGCTGCCCCATCGGATTCATCGTGCGCAACACCAATCAGCACTCGCAGGACTACGAGAACATGCGCTGCCTGTTCCGTCCCTCACACGCCGACTACACCTACCATTGTAAATATGGTACGCGCGACCATCGGGGCGGAGGTCGCTCCTCGGCCCGCATCACCATCAGCCGCTGTGTAGGCGGCGCATTGGCCAAGTTGGCCCTCCGTCAACTCGGTATCAGCGTCCTAGCCTACACCTCTCAGATTGGCGACATCGCCCTCGAACGCGACTACCATCTCTACGACCTCAGCCTGACGGAGACCAACGCCGTACGCTGTCCTGATCAGGAAAAGGCCGCCCAGATGGAAGAACTGGTCAAGAAAGTCAAGGCTGAAGGCGACACCATCGGCGGCATCATCACCTGCGTCATCAAGGGCTGTCCTGCCGGACTGGGCGAGCCTGAGTTCGGCAAACTCCATGCCACCTTAGGTGCTGCCATGCTCAGCATCAATGCCGTCAAGGGCTTCGAATACGGCGAGGGCTTCTCTGGCGTCACCGCCCGTGGCTCCGAGCAAAACGACATATTCGTCCCACCCTACGACACTGCCACCAACCACAGCGGCGGCATCCAGGGCGGCATCAGCAACGGACAAGACATCTACTTCCGCGTGGCCTTCAAACCCGTTGCCACCATCCTGACGGAACAAGACACCGTCGATCTGGAAGGCAACCCCACAAAGTTAACCGCCCGAGGTCGTCACGACCCCTGTGTCCTACCCCGTGCCGTCCCCATCGTGGAAGCAATGGCAGCCATGAACATTTTAGACCACTTTATGCTCAATAAGTCAACAAAGTTGTAAAAAAAGCATCATAAACACTAAAAAATCTTTGTAAATGCTTGGCATTTCAGATTAAAAGTGTATATTTGCAATTGCAATCGTGGGTTTGTGATAAATCCAGATTCGCTTTAGTTAAGTCTAGTTTAGTTTTTGTGTTGGTTGAGGGCTGGCGATTGCCAGCCCTCAGTTTTATTAATGTTTCCCCCTCGCAAGAGGGGGGCTGGCGATTGCCAGCCCTCAGTTTATTAATAATATCTTTTAAGGGTTTCGGCTATCATTTGCCGCATTTTTTCACGCAGTTCCAGCGGCTGGAGTACTTCGATGCCGTCGCTGTGACGTAGCAGTTCACCAAGGAAATCAGACGTTGGACGGATGTCGAAGGAGAAATCTGTGTAGTCTGGGGTCGATTCGTGTTCACGCTGCGAATGGTGCAAGGGCAGTGTGCGCAGGTAGTTGGGCATCCACTTATGCGCACGTATAATAACGTGGTCAAGGGGCATATCGTTGGTCAGCACACCAAAATATTCTGAGAAATAGGCCTGCGCAGAGAAATCGAAAGGCATCTCGAAGGTCTCGTCCGTCAGTTCCGTCATCGTCATGCGGTCCAGGGCGTAGATGCGCATCTGCTCCTCGTCGTTTAGCGCCAACAGATACCAGCGCTGATGAAACAACTTCAGGGCGTAGGGGCAGACCACCTTCTCGTAGCCCTCAGCCTCGAACTTCTTATAGCCTATGTGCAGGCGATAGTTCGTGCGGATGGCGCGGATAATGATGTCAAGGTACTGCTCACCTGCAGGCGCATTCTCCAGCACCAGACGCTCCTTCACGGCAGCGCTGTCAGCCAGCACGCCATGCACGGCGAGCGTAGAGAAGAGCCACCGCTCGATGCTGTCGTCGCTGAGCACCTCCTTATTGCTGATGTAGTACTCATAGGTGATTAGATTACAGTCGATGATGATGCCAAACATATTGAGGATGGCGTCGCGATGGCGGTTGAACGACGAACGCTGCAACGGGTTACCGTCTGTCACACCATCGTCAATCCACTTCTGGTTCAGTTCCTCGAAGGTCAATTTGTGATAGGCCCTGAGCGTATTGATGATCCAGATGTACTGGTGAAATATCTGAGCTGGTTTCATGCATGCAAAATTACTGATTCTTTGATATATGCTGCTATACTATAGAGCGGAATATTCTCCATCCAACCTTGGTCAATATAGGGTTTCATTGAACAACGGAGACCCTTCAGTTGCTTTTCCGCATGATCAATTGTGATAAATTGCCTCAGCGATTTGCTCTTGACATTCTCTTCAGCCTTCACTTCAATAGGTATCAATCGGCTATATGTCTGAACAAGAAAATCTATTTCTATCTTTGAATTTTCCTTACTGAAATAACTAATGGACAAGAATCTGTCAGAGACAATTTGCTGTAAGACATAATTCTCCGTAAAAGCGCCTTTAAACTCTTTGAACACGTCATTGTTGACAATCATCTGAGCCGGGCTGGCATTCGATAGTGCCCCAAGCAGCCCTACGTCAAGAAGGAATAGTTTGAATGCATTGAAATCTTCATAGAACTTCAAGGGCATCTCAGGTGACTTGCTTCGGTATATCTTATGTACAAGCCCTGCGTCAACCAACCATTGAATGGCCACTTCGAAATCTTTTGCACGTCCACCTTTCTTCACTGCACCATAGATGAACTTTTTATTGTCTTTGGCTAACTGAGCAGGTATGCAGTTCCAAACCATCCTTATTCTTTCAGACTCAGCACCAGCATGTTTAGAGATGTCGTTGGCATACGAATTGATGATTCTATTCTGTATTTCTCGGATATTGAGAATATCCTCCTGTGTCGTCCAGTTCAGTACTGCTTCAGGCATACCTCCAACATAAAAATACTGGCGGAGTAAATCCTCAAGCGTACTTTGTAATACCTCTATAGATTCCCATTCACAAGTCTTTAAGATTTCCGCAAGTTTTTCATAACCTCTTGCCCAAAGAAACTCTTCAAAAGACATCGGATAAAGCCTTAGGATATTAACCTTGCCAACAGGATATGACTCACCCGGGTGATGTATAACCCCCAACAGCGAGCCTGCTGCAATGACATGCTGCTCTGGAGCATCCTCACAGAAGTATTTAAGTGACGTGATACCGTTGGGTGCTTCTTGTATTTCATCAAAGATGATAAGCGTCTTCCCTGACTCAATTCGTTGTCTTGTGTTGGCAACAATATCACGCAGGATACGGTCGGGCTTGAGATTACGCAAGAATAAAGATTTGGCAAAGTCTTCGTCTGCACAATTGAGATAAACCATGTTCTCGTACTCGTTTTTACCAAACTCTTTCATGAGCCAAGTCTTTCCCACCTGACGTGCACCCTCTAAAATGAGCGGTTTTCTTGCAGAACTATTTTTCCACTCAACCAACTGGTTATAAAGCGTTCTTTTCATTGCTTACATATTTTTATTGACGAATAATCGCTGCAAAGATACACTTTTCTTTACGAATAAACAAACTTTATCGCACTTTTCTTGACGAATAGTCTTTATTTTTATACATCTTTAATAAACCGCACAATTAGTCACCTTATTTTTTAAGTGAAACAACATAGCCGTTCGCGAGGGCGACAAAGGCAATCAACATGATGAATAAAAGAAATAATCCTGCCATAACTTTTACTTTTTTTTAGTGAGACAATTTTTTTTGTTTGCAAAGTAAAAGCGAGGTGCCGTATTTTTACTTTCCGGAAGGGAGAGAGCAGTAGAAGGAAGAGATAATACTATAATTATATTATTGCTGTCCGATAAAAATCGGAATTGATTAATGTTCGTTTGAGAATGCCTGAAAACAGGCGATTCGCTTCACTTTTTTAAAAAGTAAGCCCCCTA
>CAJODF010000056.1 GCA_905233555.1 uncultured Prevotella sp.
TGCTACTACTTCATAACCTTCAGCCTCGAACATCTGACGGAAAGCGAGGCGACCGATACGGCCAAAACCGTTAATTGCAACTTTTGTCATTTTACTTAAAAATTAAATGGGTTTATACCTAAATTACTAACTTTTTTGCGTCAATTTGAAACTTTTTTCGGATTTCGGATGCAAAATTACAAATAAATTCTTATATTTGCACTGATTTTCTTTATAAAAAGAACTAAAAAGTGAAAAGTGAAAAGTGAAAAGACTATAAAACGGCGATAAATTGCTGATGATTGTAAAACCAAGATGACAAATCTTATATTAAATTTATACGTTAAACATTAAACTATTTGAACTATGGGATTTATTAGTGAATTCAAGGAGTTTGCCATGAAGGGCAACGTGATGGACATGGCTGTCGGTGTGATCATCGGCGGTGCGTTTGGTAAGATTGTCAGTTCACTCGTGAATGACATCCTCATGCCGTTAATCGGCAAACTTACAGGCGGGGTTAGTTTTACCGACCTCTTCGTTACTCTCGGTGATGGCGAGTACAAAACTCTGGCAGAAGCCCAAGAGGCTGGCACTGCCGTTCTGGCCTATGGGCAGTTTATCCAGAACATTATCGACTTCATTATCATCGCCTTCTGTATCTTCCTGATGATCAAGGGCATGAACAAACTGAAGAAGGAGAAGCCCGCAGAGCCAGAGGCACCTGCAGGTCCCACCCAAGAGGAACTGCTCACAGAGATTCGCGATTTGCTCAAGAACAAGTAAAAACAAAAAAGTCCGCTGATTGGCGGACTTTTTTATTACTCCCATTCGATCGTTGAAGGAGCACCTTTGGATTTCCCCGCATTGCGGGGGAACCATCTCTTACTCCCACTCGATCGTTGCGGGTGGCTTTGAGGAGATATCGTAGCAGACGCGATTCACGCCACGTACCTTATTAATGATTTCATTGGAAACTTTCGCCATGAAGTCGTAAGGCAGATGGGCCCAGTCGGCAGTCATGGCATCCGTCGAGGTCACAGCACGAAGGGCAACTGGATGCTCGTATGTACGCTCATCACCCATCACACCGACACTGCGAACTGTGCTCAATAGGATAGCACCAGCCTGCCACACCTGATCGTAGAGACCCCACTCACGCAATGCACGGATATAGATATCGTCGGCATCTTGAAGGATACGAACCTTCTCTGGCGTGATGTCACCCAGAATACGGACAGCCAAGCCGGGACCCGGGAAGGGATGACGGGTAATCAGATGCTCCGGCATACCCAACTGACGTCCCACACGACGCACCTCATCCTTGAACAGCCACTTCAGCGGCTCACAGAGTTGTAGGCGCATCTCTTTCGGTAGTCCGCCCACATTATGATGGCTCTTGATGACCTTGCCAGTGATGTTCAGGCTCTCAATGCGGTCTGGGTAGATAGTACCTTGTGCCAACCATTTGGCATCGGTAATCTTCTTAGCCTCCGCATTAAACACCTCCACGAAGTCACGTCCGATGATCTTTCGCTTCTGCTCCGGGTCTGTCACGCCAGCCAGATCGGAGAAGAACTTCTCACTGGCATCGACGCCAATCACATTCAGGCCCAGCACCTTATAATCATTCATCACCTGCGAAAACTCATTCTTACGCAGCATTCCGTGATCCACGAAGATACATGTCAGGTTCTGGCCGATGGCACGATTCAGCAGTACGGCAGCGACAGAAGAATCGACACCACCACTCAGGCCGAGAATCACACGGTCATTACCCATCTGCGCCTTCAGATCTGCCACCGTTGAATCCACAAACGAGGCGGCACTCCACTCCTGACGGCTTCCACAGATATCCACCACGAAATTCTTCAGCAACTGTTTGCCCTGCAACGTATGATACACCTCGGGATGGAACTGTACGGCCCAGACAGATTTACAATTTGACAATTTACCATTTACAATTGGTTCCTTACACCAGAATGCGGCATTCTTCACATCTTTGGTGGAACCGATGACTTCGAAACCCTCAGGAATAGCTGTAATCGTATCACCATGACTCATCCACACCTGCGAGTTCTGTTCAAACCACTTAAACAGCGGATTCATCGTATCAACCGTCTCGAGGTTAGCACGTCCATACTCTCGAGAGTCAGCCTTCTCCACCTTTCCGCCAAGGCTATGTGAGATGAATTGTGCTCCATAGCAGATGCCCAGAACCGGAATCTTGCCCACAAACTGTGACAAATCCACCTTGAATGCCTCCGGGTCGTGTACCGAATAAGGCGAACCGCTCAGAATCACGCCAATCACCGAAGGGTCGTCCTTCGGGAACTTGTTGTATGGCATAATCTCGCAGAAGGTATCCAGTTCACGCACCCGACGGCCTATCAACTGGGTCGTCTGTGAACCGAAGTCCAGAATAATAATCTTTTGCATTTACAATTTTCTTATTTATAATTTATTTTCCCATTGGATTATTTATGAATTGCTCCGCCGTTTTGAGCGAATCCAACTTGCCCACGTCAAGCACCTGCAGGTCATCCTTGATAAGACCCACGATGTTCGACCGGTGGCAGACGGAGAGGTAGAAGTCGATGATACTAAACTTGTCAGGAAAACGCTCCATCAACGGGAACAGACGTGGCGAAAACGAGTGGATACCACTGAAGGCAAACATATTCAGTTCCTCACCATGCTGGGAGAGTCCTGTGCGACGTACATACTCGTATGGACTCTTGATCTCGCCCGTCTCGATATTCTTCCATCCCATCAGTCGCATGGCATTATCGAAGAGCAGGTAGCGCTTGGTCTGCCTACGGCTCACCAGCAATACGGCACCTTCATTCTCCTGATGCTGACGTGAGAACCAGTCATAATCTACATTGTCGAAGATATCGACGTTGTGAATCAGAATCGGCTCGTCGCCATCAAACAGCGGAGCCGCCTTCTTCAGTCCTCCGCCTGTGTCAAGCAACTGGTCACGCTCATCGCTAAACGACACCATCCTGCCATAGTCCTGTATCGTCACATGATCCACAATCTGCTGGGCAAAATGATGGATATTCACCACAAAACGGTCATAGCCAAAGCCCGTCAGTCTCTGAATGGTGTGGTCAATCAGCGGCACACCACCCACAGGCACCAGTGCCTTTGGCATCGTGTCCGTCAGCGGTTTCAGTCTCGTTCCCAGCCCCGCAGCCAGTATCATCGCCTGTTTCATACTATTCCTTTTTTAGAATTTGTGTGATGTTCTGTTCACGATGGCAGATGCGCACCTCGATGCCGAACTTCTCGTGGATATGCTCTGCGAGGTGTTGGGCGGAATAGACGCTACGGTGCTGGCCTCCCGTACAACCGAAACAGAACATCAGCGAGGTAAAGCCTCTCTGGATATAACGGCGCACATGGGCATCGGCCAGTTTATAGACGCTGTCGAGGAAGGTCAGAATCTCACCGTCATCCTCCAAAAAGCGGATCACCGGCTCATCAAGACCCGTCAATTGCTTGTAAGGCTCGTAACGCCCAGGGTTGTGGGTACTGCGGCAATCGAACACATAACCGCCACCATTGCCACTCTCATCCTCAGGGATTCCTTTGGTATAGGAGAAACTGAACACCCTAACCACCAACGGGCCCTGAGCATCGTACTTCGAGAAGGTGGCTGGTCCGTCCTGCGGATGGGCCTTGTAGGGGTTGAGGTCGGTCGTCTTATATCCATCTGCACGACTGGCCGTTGCCTCTATCTGCTGAAACTGCGGCAGTTCTGTGAGTTGACGCAGGAGATCTATCAGATATGGATAATGGAAAGAAGACGAACTGGCAAGCAGTTCACGAAGGTTCTGGATGGCAGGCGGAATGCTCTCAATGAAATGCTTCTTTTGTTCGAAATAGCCTCTGAAGCCGTATGCACCCAATACCTGTAAGGTGCGGAAAAGCACAAAGAGTGACAGTCGGTTGACAAAATGGCGGGCAGGCGGTACTTCGATGTAATTCTTCAACGAATTATAGTACTCATAGACCAGTTCACGACGAAGTTTATGTGGATAACGGGCCGATGCCTGCCAGAGGAACGAGGCCAGATCATAGTAGTACGGTCCTTTGCGACCACCTTGATAATCAATGAAATAAGGATTGCCGTCATGATCAATCATCACATTACGGGCCTGGAAGTCTCGGTAGAGGAAACAGGTCGCCGTCGGGGATTGCAAATCACCGCCAACCATATACTCATCAGTGGTCAAGTCCTTCGCCAAGAGCCGGAAGTCAGCCTCCAACTTCAACTCATGGAAGTCGAGTTCGGTAGCCTTCAAAAAACAATATTTGAAATAGTTCAGGTCGAAGAGCACACTGTCCACATCGAATTCCGCCTGCGGATAGCAGTTGGAGAAGTCCAGTTCCCTCGCCCCCTGCATCTGGATATTTGGCAGTTCACGGATGGTACGCTTCAACAGTTCCTGCTCTTTCAGCGTATATCTGCCACCAGCCTCCCGGCCGCCTCGGATAGCATCAAAAAGCGATGTAGAACCAAGGTCCGTCTGCAAATACCGCAACTGATCATCGCTTGCAGCAAGAATCTTGGGCACAGGGAGTTGACGCTTGCTGAAATGTTCCGTCAAGTAGATAAAGGCATGATCCTCGTCACGGCTGGTACCGATGACACCAATAACCGTCTGGCCATTATTGTCTGTCAGACGGTAATAGGTACGGTTGCTGCCGCCACCAGGAATCTGCTGAACGTTAGCAGGCTCAGCACCACGCCACTGCTGGTATAGATCTAATAATTTCTTCATGCGGTGCAAAGTTACAACATTTTTGCGAAACGTCCAAACATATCGGGCATAAAAAAACCGGCTGCCTTGCGACAGCCGGTATAAATGGGGTTACTTGATTACATCATACCACCCATGCCTGGGGCACCGCCCATCGGCATAGCGGGTTCTTTCTCTGGTTTGTCAACAATCAGACACTCAGTGGTCAGGAACATGCCAGCGATAGAGGCTGCATTCTCAAGTGCGACACGAGCCACCTTGGCAGGATCGATGACACCAGCCTCGCGCAGGTCCTCATAGACATCGGTACGTGCATTGAAACCAAAGTCGCCCTTACCCTCGCGAACCTTCTGAACAACCACAGCACCTTCTTCACCGCCGTTAACAGCAATCTGACGCAGCGGCTCCTCGATGGCACGATAGATAATATTGATACCGGTCTGCTCGTCGGCATTGTCACCCTTCAGGCTGGCCAGAGCCTCCTGAGCACGGATGTAGGTAGTACCACCACCGGCTACAACACCTTCCTCGATGGCAGCACGGGTAGCGCAGAGGGCATCATCTACACGATCCTTCTTCTCCTTCATCTCCACCTCAGAGTTAGCACCGACGTAGAGTACTGCGACGCCACCGGCCAACTTAGCCAGACGCTCCTGCAGTTTCTCCTTGTCATATGAAGAAGTTGTTACCTCAATCTCCTTCTTAATCTGGGCGATACGGTCCTGAATGGCCTGCTTCTCACCGGCACCATTCACGATGGTAGTGTTGTCCTTAGAAACAGTCACCTTGTCGCAAGTACCCAGCATCTCAAGGGTAGCCTGCTCCAGTTTCAGACCCTTCTCCTCGCTGATCACCACACCACCTGTCAGCGTAGCGATATCCTCGAGCATGGCCTTACGACGGTCGCCGAAGCCAGGAGCCTTCACAGCACAGATCTTCAAGCCACCACGCAGACGGTTGACAACGAGTGTGGTCAGTGCCTCAGAATCGACATCCTCAGCAATCACCAGC
Organism: uncultured Prevotella sp.; assembly: GCA_905233555.1. Lineage (GTDB taxonomy): Bacteria > Bacteroidota > Bacteroidia > Bacteroidales > Bacteroidaceae > Prevotella. The sequence goes on from CAJODF010000056.1 coordinate 5,763, forward strand.
AAGGGACGTCCACTCTCAGCAGCAGGCTGCAAGATGGGCAAGAAATCCTTAATGTTCGAAATCTTCTTATCGTAGATGAGGATGTACGGGTTCTCCATCACGCACTCCATCTTCTCGCTGTCGGTGATGAAATAAGCACTCAGATAACCACGATCGAACTGCATACCCTCGACCACACCGATATGGGTATCACGGCTCTTACTCTCCTCGATGGTGATCACACCGTCCTTAGAAACCTTACGCATAGCCTCAGCCAGCAGTTCACCAATTTCCTTATCGTTATTGGCACTGACGGTAGCTACCTGCTCAATCTTATCGTAGTTGTCGCCAACCTGCTCAGCGCTCTTGGCGATATGCTCAGTCACGGCCTTCACAGCCTTGTCGATACCACGCTTCAAATCCATCGGATTGGCACCGGCCGTCACATTCTTCAGACCCTCGGCCACAATAGCCTGAGCCAGAATGGTAGCGGTGGTTGTACCGTCACCGGCATCGTCACCAGTCTTTGAGGCCACACTCTTCACGAGTTGTGCACCTGTGTTCTCAAACTTATCCTCGAGTTCGATTTCCTTTGCAACGGTTACACCATCCTTGGTGATCTGGGGAGCACCGAACTTTTTCTCGATAACCACGTTACGGCCCTTAGGACCAAGTGTTACCTTTACTGCATTTGCCAACTGATCGACGCCCTGCTTCAGCAGGTCGCGAGCCTCAATATTGAATTTAATATCCTTTGCCATAGTAATTTACAATTTGACGATTTACAATTTACAATTTATTTCTCGATGACGGCGAGGACATCGCTCTGACGCATCATCAGGTACTTGGTACCCTCGAATTCGAGTTCTGTGCCGGAGTACTTGCCATAGAGCACTTCATCGCCCTCTTTCAGAATCATTTCCTCGTCCTTGGTTCCCTTACCCGTAGCAACAATCTTGCCGTGCAAGGGCTTTTCCTTTGCGGTGTCAGGAATAATAATACCGCCAATTTTCTCTTCTGCAGGTGCCGGCAATACCAGCACACGGTCTGCTAATGGTTTGATGTTCATAATTTCAATTTCTATTAATGTTTGACTTAATTTCTGACTTGCTCTCAGCCAAAACCGTGCCAAGTAGCACGAGTGTGACAACTTGTCATAACGCAAATAATTCGCTGAATATTTTGTCATATCAGGAAAAAACACTAACTTTGCCATCTGAAATGCATATAATAAATAAATAAGGTATATGAAACAGTTTTTTAAAATGACGCTTGCCACCATCTGTGGTATTGCTATCTTCATCACCCTGATGGGGCTTTTCTTCGTGATTTCACTGGTAGGAATGATTGCCAGCGACTCTGCATCAACCAAGGTTAAGGACAACTCTGTCTTCGTCATCAAACTCGACGGCACCATCAGCGAACGTGCTGAAGGAGGTACGCCGTTTGATGCCCTCATGGGCATGGGTGACATGAGTGCCATGGGACTCGACGACCTGATTGCCTGCATCCGTAAAGCCAAAGACGAGGAAGATGTGAAGGGTATCTACCTTGAAGGCGGTACCACCAGTTTCGATGCACCCGCTACAGCCCAGCAGTTGCGCGATGCCCTCAAGGACTTCAAAAAGAGCGGCAAATGGATTGTAGCCTATGCCGACCAGTACATGCAGGCATCCTACTATGTGGCTACCATAGCCGACAACATATACCTGAACGATCATGGAATGATTGATTTTAAGGGACTTGGTGGTAAGGGCGAATATATGAAAGGGCTCTACGACAAACTAGGTATCAAGTACCAGGTGGCGAAGGTAGGCAAATACAAGAGTTACGTGGAGAGCAATACCCAGACAGGCATGAGTGAATACGACCGTGAGCAGCGTTCGGTCTTTTATAATGGCATCTGGAACTACTGGCTGAAAGAGATTGCCGAGAGCCGTAAGGTAAAAGTTGAAGACCTGAACCAACTGGCTAACGACAGCATCATGGCCTTTGCCCTTGATCAAGACTACGTGAAGGCCAAACTCATCGACAAAGTGATGTTCCCCGAAGACATCAAGGCCGAGATCAAGAATCGCCTGAAACTCGATAAGGACGATGACATCAACCAGTTGTCACTCTCCGACATGCTCAACGTGAAGTCGAAGAAGAAGAACGACGGTGAGAAGATTGCCGTCTATTATGCATACGGCAATATCGTTGATAATGAGGCCTTGAACCTGCTGAACGGCGGTGGACACAGCATCGTGGGCAAGAGTACCGCAGAGGATTTGCGCAAACTCGCCGACGATGAAGACGTGAAGGCTGTGGTGTTCCGTGTGAATTCTGGTGGTGGCAGTGCCGTTGCCTCCGAACAGATCCGTCACGCCCTCAAACTAGTTAAAGCCAAGAAACCTGTCGTCGTATCCATGGGTGGTATGGCAGCCTCTGGCGGCTACTGGATCAGTTCACCTGCCAACTACATCTTCGCAGAGCCGACAACGCTCACCGGCAGTATCGGCATCTTTGGACTCATACCCAATCTCAGCGGCCTCGTGACCGACAAACTGGGTGTCACCTTCGACGGTGTCACCACCAACAAGTTCACTGATTATGAGACAGATCTTGTTCTTGGCAAGGACAACGCCGAGATCATGAAGCACATGCAGACTTATATCGACCATGGCTATCAGCAGTTCCTCAACATTGTATCTGAAGGTCGTGGCATGAAGCCCGAACAGGTTGATTCCATCGGTCAGGGTCGTGTATGGCTTGCTTCCGATGCCCTCAAGATCAAACTCGTTGACAAACTCGGCAGCCTCGACGACGCAGTGAAGAAGGCCGCTGAACTGGCTAAAGTTGATGAATACCACACTGCCACCTATCCCGGCAAGGGCAGTTGGCTCGACTCCTTCCTGCCGAAGGAGAACAAAGGCACCTATCTCGACAGCCGCTTGCAGGCAGAGATCAAGGCCCTCCTGGGCGACCTCTACGAGCCGTTGATGGAAATCCGTAACGACCTCCAGAACAACAGTCGCATCCAGGCCCGTATGCTCGAAGACGTCAGGGTGAAGTGAAAAGTGCATTGTGAATTGTGGAGGGCGACTTCATTAAACTGAACAAGAAACTGCTGCCGCTGAGTTGGCTCTACGGCATGGGCGTGGGATTCAGGAACCTTCTCTTTGAGATGGGTGCCCTGAAGGAACACACCTACAATACGCCTGTCATCTCAGTGGGAAATATCACCGTAGGCGGCACGGGGAAGACACCCCACGTGGAATATCTCATCAGACTGTTGAGAGACAAATTCCATGTGGCGGTGCTGAGCCGTGGCTACAAGCGGAAGAGCAGAGGGTTCTTGTTGGCTACACCTGAGACACCCTTACGCGACCTCGGCGACGAGCCATATCAGATGAAACAGAAATATCCGGGCATCGTCGTTGCCGTCGATGCAAAACGGACAAGAGGCATTGAGAATCTGATCAGCGGGACATACACCAAGAAAGATGTGGATGCCATCCTGTTGGATGATGCCTACCAGCACCGGTATGTCAAGCCCGGACTGAACATCCTGCTGGTCGATTATCACCGTCTGATTATCCATGACAGACTGCTGCCCGCAGGCAGGCTTCGCGAACCTGTCAAGGGAAAGGACAGGGCCGACATCGTTATCGTCACCAAATGTCCGAAAAACCTTAATCCGATGGAGTTCCGCGTGCTCACGAAGCAGATGAACCTCTACCCCTACCAACAACTCTATTTCACCACCATCAAATACGAACCCCTGCGTCCGTTGTTTGATGGAACCGAGCAGATTGAGAAACTGGAAGAATTGGCCGGTAGGCATATCCTTTTGCTGACGGGCATTGCCTCGCCAAAGCAGATCTATTACGATCTGAAGCCATACACCCCCCATATCCAGCCGCTCAGATACGGCGATCATCACAACTTCAAGAAAAAAGACATCAAGAAGATCAACGAGGCGTTCGAGGCCCTGCCCTCACCCAAACTGATCATCACCACAGAAAAAGATGCCGTCCGCCTGAAAGAGGCAGAAGGACTGACGCCGGAAGCAAGGCGCAATCTCTATGTGCAACCCATCAGCATCGACTTCATGCTTCAGGGAGAAGAAACATTTAACGAAAAAATCATAGGTTATGTACGAAAAAATCCAAGAAACAGCATCCTGGCTAAAGGCAAGGATGACCACAAGTCCAAAGACAGCCATCATTCTGGGAACGGGTCTCGGACAATTAGCTTCAGAAATAACTGACAAAACGGAATATCCCTATTCCGAGATTCCCAACTTCCCTGTTTCCACCGTAGAAGGCCATAGCGGCAAACTCATCTTCGGAAAACTCGGAGGTGTCGATATCCTCGCCATGAAAGGGCGCTTCCACTATTACGAAGGCTACTCTATGAAAGAGGTGACCTTCCCCATCCGCGTAATGTACGAACTGGGCATCAAGACCCTCTTCGTATCGAATGCCGCAGGCGGCATGAACGAAGATTTCCATGTGGGCGACCTGATGATCATCACCGACCATATCAACTTCTTCCCGGAGCACCCGCTGCGAGGCAAGAACTTCCCCACAGGTCCCCGTTTCCCCGATATGCATGAGACTTACGACCGGAAATTGATCAAACTCGCTACGGAGATAGCCCAAGAGAAAAAGATACGCGTCAAATACGGTGTCTATGTTGGTGTGCAGGGTCCGACATTCGAGACCCCTGCCGAATACCGCATGTATCGTACGATAGGTGGCGACACCGTCGGTATGTCCACCGTTCCAGAGGTGATTGTGGCCCATCACTGCGGCATCCGCATCTTTGGCATCAGTGTCGTGACGGATCTGGGTGGCTTCGATGTGCCGGTAGAGGTCAGCCATGAAGAAGTTCAAATGGCTGCTGACAATGCCCAGCCGTTCATGACAGAAATCATGCGTGAGATGATTGTGCGCTCCGAGAAGGTGGAGAGCATCAAGAAAGAGAAATTCAATACCGCCCATCCTACAGATAAATGGAAATAGCCAAACTGGGTGAGTTCGGTCTCATCGACCGTCTCACAAAAGACATAGAAATCAAAAATGAATCAACGAAGTACGGCGTGGGCGACGACTGCGCCGTACTCTCCTACCCTGACAAGCAGGTGCTGGTCACAACCGACCTGCTGATGGAGGGCGTCCATTTCGACCTGACCTACATCGACTTGAAACACCTCGGCTACAAGTCGGCTATGGTGAACATCAGCGATATCTTTGCCATGAACGGCACCCCGCGACAGATGACGGTTTCACTGGCCATCAGTAAGCGCTTTTCCGTCGAGGACATGGAAGAATTCTACACTGGTCTGCGTTTGGCCTGCGAAAAATGGCAGGTGGATATCATTGGTGGCGACACCACCTCCTCTTACACAGGATTTGCCATCAGCATCACCTGCATTGGCGAGGCCAACAAGGAGGATATCGTCTATCGCAACGGTGCCAAGAACACCGACCTGGTCTGTGTCTCCGGCGACTTAGGGGCTGCCTACATGGGTCTCCAGTTATTGGAACGCGAGAAAGCGGTCTATTACCAGCAAGTGGATGAGGCAAAGAAGAACGGCAACAAACATGCCCTGGAAGAACTGGCACATTTCCAGCCCGACTTCAGCGGCAAGGAATACCTGTTGCAACGCCAATTGCAGGCCGAAGCCCGTGGCGACATCATCCAGAAACTCCGCGAGGCAGGTATCCGTCCTACGGCGATGATGGATATCAGCGACGGTCTCTCCTCTGAACTCCTGCATATCTGCAAGCAGTCGGGCGTGGGTTGCCGCATCTACGAGAAGAATATCCCCATCGACTACCAGACGGCCGTCATGGCAGAGGAGATGAATATGAACGTCACCACCTGCGCCCTCAACGGCGGCGAGGATTACGAACTGCTGTTCACCGTTCCCATTGGCGACCATGAGAAAATCGAGCAGATCGACGGTATCAAACTCATCGGGCATATCACGGAAGAAAAGTTCGGAAAGGTGCTCGTCACCCGCGACAATCAGGAGTTCGAACTCAAAGCCCAAGGCTGGACGGCACCCATTTAAGAACCTTTTTTGAAAAAAATTCGCAAAATATTTGGTGGGTTCAAAAAAAGTTCGTACCTTTGCACCCGCAAACGAAAGGATTGCAACCACAGACATGGTGCCTTAGCTCAGTTGGTAGAGCATCGGACTGAAAATCCGTGTGTCCCCGGTTCGATTCCTGGAGGTACCACTCCTCCTTTCATTAGCCCG
>CAJODF010000057.1 GCA_905233555.1 uncultured Prevotella sp.
GAAGTGCAACAAACTCCAGTCGCTGCCCCAGCAGGTGACCCTCATCATGAACAACCTGCCCTGCGGCTACTTCCGCGACCTGCAGATCATCAAGGAAGTCTTCCTCCCTGCCTTCGGCGAACTGAAGGACTGTCTGCAGATGGCAGCCTATATTATTAATAAGATAGAGGTGAACGAACATATCCTCGACAACCCGATGTACGACCCGATGTTCTCCGTAGAGGAAGTCAACCGCCTTGCCGCCAATGGCATGCCCTTCCGCGATGCCTACAAGAAGGTGGGACTCGACATTGAGGCTGGCACATTCAAAGCCGACAAGAATATCCACCATACCCACGAGGGCAGCATCGGCAACCTCTGCAATGACCAGATCCAAGCCCTGATGCAGCAGACCCTCGACGGCTTCCACTTCGAACGGATGACGTCGGCAGAAAACAACCTGTTAAAATGAAACGCCTACTCTTTCTATGTCTCTGCGCCCTGCTGATGGGCGGCTGTCAGGTGGAAGATGCCATCTCCCACAACTACCATTGTTATTTCGTTTTCGACACCTCGCTCCATCCCCTGCCCTGTCAGTTGACGGCCATCCTCGGCAACCCCGGGCACTTCTGTCAGATTGAGAGCGATATGTTCGACGGTGTCCGCCGATTGAAGACCACCCGCAACTACGACGGAAACAGAGAGGATATCCTCCTCCGCACGGCAAAGGAAAGTCAGGTGACCTACGCTTTCGGGGCAAACAACTGTATCATCATCGGCACCAGCAGTTACGAAAACCGTCTGGTAGCCTACGACGGCCAATGCCCCAACTGCCTGAAAGAGTATAACGACACGCACTATCCCCTCACCTGGCAGAAAAACGGCCTACAACTCTATTGCGCCAAGTGCGGACGTTCCTACGATGTCAACAACGGCGTGATCACCAGCGGTGACGGAGGCATCCAACTCTCCGCCTACAATGCCGCCTTCGACGGCATCCTCCTCCGCGCCTGGAACTAATAAAAGGAGAGAGTTTTTTGTATATGGAATCAAATATAGATTGAATGATGAAAAAGTTTTTGACAACGATGACATTGGTGGTGCTGGGCTTGACGGCTTGGGCACAACAGGCAAACGTGCTTGAGCAGATCAAAGCTGACCCCAAGAAGAGTTATGGTACCGACTATCCCTATGCCTTCACCACAGGCCAGTTGACGAAGGCGCCACGTGGCTATAAGCCGTTTTATATCAGTCACTATGGCCGTCACGGGTCGCGCTATTACTGGAATTCACAACTCTATCAGCAGTTGGACAGCCTCTTGACGACGGCTCACAACAAACAACTGCTAACGACAGAGGGCGAGGGTTTCTATAAGCGGTTTATGGCTGCCAAGGAGGAACTCAAGACGGGTGTGAGTGAACTGACGCAGGTGGGCTGGGAACAGCATCAGCGCATCGCACGGACGATGTACCAGAACTTCCCGGAGGTGTTTAAGAACGGTGGAAATGTGCTGGCCATCTCTTCGTTGTCAGGCCGTTGTGTGCTCAGCATGTCGGCCTTCTGTCAGGAACTGGTGCAGTGCAACCCGAAGATAGAGATTCGTGAGCAGTCGTCACGCTTCACCCTCGATGGCGTTGTGCCTACCGACAAGGAGAATCCCCTGCGACGGAAATTCCCCAGGGCCAAACCTCGCTTCGAAAACAACCGTGGTCAGTTCAACTATCGTGACTCGCTGAACGAGAAGATTATCTCGAGGGTGTTTGTCAGCACAGAGGGACTGCCAGGCAGTATGCGTCATGTCGCCAGCAACCTCATCAATCTCTATACGTCGCTCCCCAGTATCAGTCACGAGGGTATGATGGGAAATATCATCACGGATGAAGAGATCGCCAGACGGTGGGAGTCGTCAAACCTCGGTTCCTATTCATGGGTGTTCGGTCCTCAGTATGATATGATACCGATCCTTGAGGACATTATCAAAAAGGCTGATGCCGTGATCACTGGCAGTAGTGACCGTATTGCTGACTTACGCTTCGGCCATGATACCTGTATCGGTCCGCTGACAGTGCTGATGGGCATCAACGGTGCCGACACCGACCCAGAGGATCCATATGAGGTGAAGAACATCTACCAGAACTGGCAGACTTGCAAGGCGTCGAATATCCAACTGATCTTCTATCGTGGGAAAAAGGCGTCGGATGAGATTCTCGTCAAGTGTCTGATGAATGACTCTGAGGCCAGTCTTCCCCTGCCCTCAGACGCTTATCCATATTATAAATGGTCTGACTTCCGACAGTTCTATACGGATCGTTGCAAGGCTCACACACCAACGGAATAAGCAAGCCTTACAGTTTCTTGTAATAGCGAAGAGGAGCAAGACCCTGAAGTTCCGGGTGGAGGATGCGGATGAAGTCGTTGAGAAGCCAGTCGGGACGGAAGGGGGACTCTTCGTAGAACGGTGAGCGCTCGACATCGCAGCCATAGACATTCTTCTGGCGGAAGGCGCTGAACTGATCGTAGCCGTGATGCTCGGCACTGAGTTCAGCATAGGTGATGTCGTGATCGCTGCTGTAGCGGAAGAGCCATACGTCAGCCTCGCCAGCCTTCTCAAGTACTGCCTCGAAGGGGAGGGAGACGGAGCCACTGTGTTCATCCTTTGCCCAGGGGTAATTGCCACCTGCATCCTGAATCATCTGGCCAATGGTGCTCTGTCCGCCCGGTACATACCAGACGCTGCCAGTCACCTTGTCGAGAAGGACTGATTTTTGAAGTTTATGATTACTGGCAAGGGATTTCAGGGCATTATAGTGCTTATCGACTTCCTCAAACAGGCTGTCGGCCTTTTGTTCACAGCCAAAGAGGATGCCGTAGAAGCGTAGCCACTCGGCACGGCCTAAGGGTGTCTTTTCCATATATTCAGCGCACTCCACAAGGGGGATGTCTATCTCTTCAAGTTTGCCGTAGCCGCCACTGTTCTCGAAGGGAGAGAGGAAGATGGCATCAGGTCGCTGGTCGATGATCTTTTCCACGACTGGACTGAGTCCATCGCCCACATCGGCTATCTTGCCCTTTCTCACTTGTTCCTGAATCCAGGGAATCTTGATGTACTTCAAATCGGCCACGCCTGAGATACTGTTCTCCTGTCCAAGCGACATCAGCATGGCACAGTGGACGGTGGTGAACATCATGGAGCGATGCAAGGGCGTACGGATGATAGTGCCGCTGGGGATATGCGGGTGAACCTCACGGTCGGAGGGGATGAGTACATACCGATGTAGTGTCATCCCCTCTTTCCACGGGTTTTTAAGTGACGCCACCACATAGCCATCGTATCTCACGACACTAAGCAGGGTGGCGTACTTGAAGGTGACAGTATCGCCCTCTGCCTGGACAGAGGAGGTCTGACCTCCCCTGCAGGCAGAGAACAATGTCACCAAGAATAATAATTTAACGTATTTCAAGGTCTTATCATTTATTTCTCAATAACCATATCGTCGATGCAGATATAGGTCGGCGTGGTCAGACCATAGTCGGTTGCCCTCGACCCACCGAAGCCGAAGGAAATAGAACTGATGTTCTTGAAGGCCTCAACATTGCTCAGGTCGCAGTACTTCCATTCCTTGACATAGTCGCCATCCTTGGCAAGGCTGATCTCATAACGGGCACCACCCACTGAACCATTGGCAGGTGTCGGCATAATATAGCATGACAGCCAGTCTTCCTTCTCGAACTTACCCGGAGTCATGCCGTCGCCATTAAGGATGGCATCCACGGTCCAGGCATCGTTGGTGTACCAGAAGCCTTTCAGGGTGACAGCACCTCCGAAGTCGATCTCCTCACCATAGGGATAGACCACGCAGAAGTTCTTACCACTCTTAGCCTTACCAGTAATGTTGTTGAATTGGTCGGGAATCATGTCCTTGAAAGTGGTAGCCGTACGGTTAGAGACAGCGAAGCCAGACCAACTAGCCCAAGCGGGGGTGTAGTTGACGGGGAAGGTAGTACCACTCTCTACATAAGAGCAAGCGAAAGCCTCAGAGCCCCAGTTGTCGAACGGGGTACCAGTCTCGTCGCCGCACCAGTAGCCGTCGGCATTGAGGGTGGCCTTTTCGAAACCAATGGTCACAGTTGTCTTACTGGGCACGGGAGCAGGGTTGTCTTCCTTGCTACAAGAGGTGAATGACAATGCAAAGCCACATACGATGGCTGCGAGTCCGAAAAATTTGTTTGTTTTCATAACTGTTTTGTTTTAAAGTGAAACATGTTTATTTGAAGAAAAATTTCTTGCCGTTCTGGATGATGATTTTAGAGGTGAGAGGTAAGGGGTGAGAGGTGAGAGAAGTCCTGCGACCTTGCAAATCATAGGCGGGCGTATTCTCTTTCCACTTTCCAATTTCCTCATTCCACAAGTCCCTGATGCCTGCTGTAGCCTCGCGAATGGCTTCGAGGGAGGCTTCGAGGTGGATATCCTCAGCACCAGCAAACTCCGTCGAAGTCTCGCCCCACCATTCGGGCTGGGGACATTTCTGGTTAAGACCCGTATAGACCCTGACGAAGTCGATAAAGTCGAGGTTGACAAGTTGACGGTTTTCATCGACGGCCCAACCGATATCTATGCCACAGCCTTCATAATTATAAGAGGTAGCATCGGCATTGTCGGTGAAATTGGGCAGATTGTCGGCATAGCCATAGCGGAAACCGATCAATACATAATAATAGGGGCTCCAACCGCTATCAACTTTATCTGACAGGTTCAGCATATTATCAGGCAGACGAGTGCCCCAGAAGGTCAGTCCATCGGGCAACCACTGGGGATAATATTCCTGTGTGTGGTAGTGATTTCGGTCGATGGTGCCGCTGTTACCACGGTTGTCCATCCAAGGGATGTCTCCCATCGGATTTCTCTGGTAGGTGATCTCATAACCATAATCGACTTTCCCTACACTATCCACATCGCAACTGCCACTGATCTCGTACCAGGGGTCGTCAGGCAGACCATTGCCGTTTGTATCCTTCGACACCATCACCACACCAGCCTCGTTCATACCGCCAAAAACAAGATTCTTCATCTCCTGATAAGCATTGCCCCAGACTGCGAAATCACGCTGACCGGGAAGATTGGCGATGGAGTGGTCGAAGTGGAAGGTGATATAGCCGCCCCAGCCACCGAGAGCCACCAAGTGTGAGTCTATAGGACCCATACCAGCAAGGTTTTCGTTGCACTTACGAATCATATCGGCCTCTGTATCGCCTTCCTCGTATGCAGGTGCATCGTTGACATACTGCCCAGGAGCCGGACGGTATTCATCCACCGCCTGGATATACTTCGAGTGCTCTGCGACATCATCCATCCGCTGAGCGAATAAAGGTGAAAAGGTGAAAAGGTGAATAAGTGAAATACTTATCACCAACCTCTTTCCTTTCATTATATATTTACTCTTATTCATTTTCTCTTTTTTCAACTTTTCAATCTTTCACCTTTTCAATTTTATAACGCCATGCTGCATGGGCAGGGATATCGCCCGTCTTTACTTTCCAGTCGAAGGTGCCGTCAGGGAGGAAATGCAGCAACTCACCACTTGAGACATAGTTTTTTGCGTCCATCAGGTAGAAGTCGCGATGCAGCGGGTTGACGATGATACCATAAGGCATACGTATCTTGCTGATCTCCGGGGCATTGGAGAGACTGGTGCTAATGACCTGATGGCTACGCACGTTGATGATGCCGTAGGTGACGGTGTTCGTCATCGTCACCTCACTCCACTGACTACCATAGAAATAGAGCGAGTCGCCTACGATGCATAGGTCACTGACAGCCTGGTCCAGATGTCCGCCTACCTGCATTTTACCGTCAGCACCCTTTGCCAACCACCAGATGGTGCCCGTCTCGTTGGTATAGTTGCCACGGGCTGTCACCCAGAGTTGACCGTATTTGTCGGCTTTTACGTGGTGCAGGTTCGGGGCCACCTCTATCCTACTGGTCTCCTGCATCTTCGCGAGGTCGATGATACTCACTGTACTCTCGTAGCCCTGTCCTGTCATGCCCTGATAGCCTCCGCTATTGGCCACATAAAGACAGTTGTCTATGATGGCCATCTCCTCGGGCTGATAACCAACGGTGCAGGAGTCGGTCTTCTGCAGCGATAGGGTATCTACCCGATAGATCATTCCCAAGGGTGAGGTGCCGTCGCCATAGACGGGACTGACATACGACGAGACGTAGGCAAAATTATCCTTAAACGTCACATAGCGACAATTGGGAATGTCCACCTTTCCGATCCTGACGGCATCCTCGGCACGGGCCACCTCCACCTTGTTGGAACAGTTGATGACGAGCCAGAGGCGTGAACCGTAAATCTGACAGTCGTTGCCCACGTCGCCTAGCATCATCACGGTACTGGGGTTGCGTTCGGAATAAATATTTCGATAATAATGCACGGTGGAGTCCTTGCCGGAGAGGTCGAGGTAGTCGAGGGTGGATTTATTGGAACCCATATTCCCCTCATTGAGCAGATACATCCCGACAATCTCACTCTTTACCGTCTTACCGCCTGTGTTGATATCCTCCATCGGTACCACCATCACGTCGTCACGACAAGAGGCGAGCATCAGGAGGGGCCATATGTAAAGCAAGAGTCGTTTCATATCTCAACACTTAAAGTGACGGCATAGTTACGGCCCGGCATGGGGTAGTTGACGATGACCTCGTAGTCCTGGTCCAAGAGGTTGTTCACATCCGCCATAATTGTGAATTGTGAATTGTGAATTGTGAATTGATAACGTAGCGACAAATCACTGGTGTACCAAGGCTCCATGTGGTTGTAGAGAATATTCTCCTGTTCGTCGTAACGCTCACCGGCATAGATGAACGAGTAGTTCAGGTCCCAGTTCTTGTAACTGAGGCCAACGATAGCAGAGCCCGAATGCCAGGGGATATAGGGTATCTGATCGTTGTAATAACTGTCAGCAGGATCTGTCACATCTCGTGCATCCTGATAAGTATATTGGGCACGAACCGTAGCCACCAGATCCTTGCCAATCTGGAAGTCTGCCTCTGCCTCCACGTCGATACCCTTGATATGTACCTTGCCGAGGTTGAGCATCGTCCAACGGAACTGCTGTCCTTTGGGGTAGGCCACGATCTTGTCGTGTACCGTATTATAATAGGCATCGAAGTGCATCTCCGCATGACGGATGACGCCATGCTCAAAATGCTTGTTGAGGGCGAAGCCTGCATCGTACTGCAAGGCACTCTCCGGCACGAGGTTCGCATTACCCATGTCGGTATAATAGAGGTCGTTGAAAGTGGGCATACGGAAACTCTTCTTCACATAGGCTCGCATAGAGAAGAACGTGCCTTGGAAGGGATAGATATTCACAAAAACTGCCGGTGTCAATTTATGAAGTGAAGAGTGATAAGTGAAAAGTGAAGAATTTGCTTCCGCCCTCCTGTGGGAGCGGTCGTGGATGAAGGTGGCAAGGACAGAGCCCTGCGCCTTCAGGTGTTTATAATCAACGGCAGTAGCGAGACTCACGAGGTTGGAAAGTCGCGTCGGGAAGGCGAAGTTATAGGTGTCGGCATTGAGTTTGTTCCACTTGAAGTCGTAACTCAGCGAGGCACTCCAGTTGGGTAATAGTTCCAACACATTGGCTGTAGAGAGATAGAACTCCTGTTGTTTGTAGCGATTATCGACTGGCAATTGCGTGGAATCCTTATTCACATAGTGGGTGTTGTAGTAGGCGTACTTAGCCAGCCATCTGGTACTGAACCCATTGCCGACATTCTTGTCGAAGGCCGCCTGTACAAAGGTGTTTAAATCCTGCTGGCGCTCTCCCCGTCGCCAGACATTATTGACGATGGCCCCTGGGATGCCTCTGGCGGAGTTGTAGAGATAGCCCTTTACCTGCCAACCGCCCTGTTCCAATCGTCCAAAGAGATTCGCTTCGATACGCTCGGCATGGATGTCTCCGTTCTGACGCACGGCCGTTGTGTCCCAGGCCGTTTCACCATTAGGGTATCGACGTTCGTAACGGAACTTGTATTTCCCACTGGCAGTCAGGAAACCTGCACTCACGGAAGAACTCACAGTTTCAGATAGTTTCTGCTCCCAGAATGTCGAGAAGCGGAACATATCGCTGGAGCCATATTGCGTCTTGAATCTCAATCTGTAATTTTGCGAAGACAGGTCTGGTGCTTTCGTCCTAATATAGATGGCTCCTGCATTTCCGAAATCGGAGGCAGGTTGGAAGATGGCACTCTTCTGACCATTGTAAAGAGTTATTTCCTCCACATTGTCGAGCGAGAACTGTCCCAAATCTATCTGTCCGTTCTGGGCGTTACCCAACTGCACACCGTCGTAGGAGATACCTAAGTGATGTGTACCCATCGAACGGATATTTACGGTTTTGATACCACCCACACCACCATAGTCCTTCAACTGAATACCCGAGAAATAGCGCAGGGCATCGGCTACAGAGTGCGTGTTCAGTTTCTCCAACATCTCACCGTTGAGTTTCTGACTGGGTACTACCTCACGCATGGCAGGTCTTGACACAACCACAATCTCCCGTACATGCTGCATGGAATCCAATCTGCTCTGAGCAGAAACGATAAGTGATAAATGATAAGTGATAAGTAGTGGCAGAATTCTCCACCACATTGCATACTTATATACCCTGTACTTATCACTCATCACTTCTCACTTATCACTCGCCGTTGCCGCCTAACCCCAGAGGCTGGCAAACGTCCTTTCGACACAACGGCAGAGCTTGGCTCTTCTGTCGCTATCGGCAGGTCTTCTGACTTATCGTCTGGCAGCAAACGTCTTCCCGATAATCTCAGTGACGATGTGTTTGCCCCAAAAAGGACGACTCACAGCAGCGGGACTGTTCAGGATTTCCACCTGATTCCCTATTAATCACCCAAAGGGTGAACCGATTGTCGGGTGCAAAGATAATCATTTATTCTTGAAAAACAAGCAAAAATATGGATTATTTCACCCCAGCAGATGAGAAAGCAGCACTTTCACACCAATCAAAGTTAGAATCACACCACCTAGGAGTTCCGGTTTCAGGCGACGGGTGATGGATTTGCCGAAACGACGGCCTAAGTGGTAGCCAACAAGACTGAAGAGGAACGATACCAAACCTATAATGATAAGAGGTAGGGTAAGTTGTGAAAGTTCTGTATAGCCTGTACAGGCAAAGGAAATGCCGATGGCTAATGCGTCGATGCTGGTGGCAACGGCTAAGAGCAGTTGGGTGCGTAGTTTGCGAGGATTGAAATGCTGTTCTTCCTCAGGCCCAAAACTCTCCCAAATCATCTTGCCACCGATAAAGCCTAACAATCCGAAAGCAATCCAATGGTCGTAGGCTTCCATATACGACTGAAAATGACTGATACCCAGCCATCCCAGCAACGGCATCAGAGCCTGAAAGAAACCGAAAAGGAATGCCATACGGAGTAGGATGGCTTTTGGCATGCGTTGGATAATCCCACTGACGATGGAAACCGTGAAACAGTCCATAGCCAGAGCGATGGCTAAGAGGATGATATCTAAGAGGTTCATATAGTATTTGTTTGCCTCATTCTTGTACTTTGGTTGCAAAATTACGAAATAATTATGAATTATGAATTATGAATTATGAATTATTTTGTATCTTTGCACCAAGAAAACTAAAAACAAGAAAACCCATGATGAAGAAAGCAATGATTCTCGGAATGCTTTTGGCTACATCGATGTCGATGCAGGCAGAGCAGGTGACTGTCCAGACAAAGAATGTCACGATGGTATTTAATGTGGAAAACGGAAAACAGCCACAGTATGTCTATTTCGGTGCGAAACTTAGCAACTATGACTTGGCTCACTTGCAGACACCCCGTAACGGACGGATGGATGCCTATCCTATCTATGGCCTGAACTGCCCTGCTGAGGCCGCACTCGCCATGAAACATTCGGATGGCAACCTTTCCACGGCGATGTATGTCACAGGGATGGAGAACAAAGACAACACCCTACGAATCACCCTGAAGGATCCGGAATATCCCGTATCAGCAACGCTCTGCTATAAAGCCTATCAGGAGGAAGATATGATTGAGACTTGGGCAGAAATCACTAACGGCGAAGCCAAGCCCGTCACACTGACGCAGTTTGCCTCTATCTGTTTGCCCATCCGTAGGGGCGATGTGTGGCTCTCGCATTTCTATGGCTCTTGGGCCAACGAGGCTCAGTTGGTGGAAGAACCAATCCTCGCTGGCGAGAAGGTGATTAAGAATAAGGATGGCTCGCGCAACTCACATACCGATCATGCTGAAGTGATGTTCTCACTCAACGGTAAGGGTCAGGAGAATACGGGTGACGTCATCGGCGCAGCCCTCTGCTACTCAGGCAACTACCAACTAAAGGTGGAGACGGATGACACAGAATATCATTATTTCTTCGCTGGCATCAATCCCGACAACTCTGAGTATCATCTGAAGAAAGGCGAGACCTTCGTGACACCGAAAGTCGCCCTTAGTTTCTCGCAGCAGGGACTCTCTGGCGTATCCCGCAATTTCCATAAGTGGGGCCGCAAGTATATGCTCGCTCACGGTAACAAGGAGCGCAAGATCCTGCTCAACTCGTGGGAGGGGGTCTATTTCGACATCAACCAGCAGGGCATGGATCAGATGATGGGCGACATCGCCTCGATGGGTGGCGAACTCTTCGTGATGGACGACGGTTGGTTTGGTGATAAGTATCCCCGTAAGACGGACAACTCCTCTCTCGGCGACTGGGTGGTAGATAAGAACAAACTGCCTGAGGGTATCGAGGGACTTCTCCGAGATGCCAAGAAGCATGGTATCAAGTTCGGCATCTGGATTGAGCCCGAGATGACCAACTCTGTCTCTGAACTCTATGAGGCTCACCCCGACTGGATCATCAAGGCCCCGAAGCGTGAGGCTGTGCAGGGGCGTGGCGGTACGCAGTTGATCCTCGACATGGGCAATCCCAAGGTACAGGACTTTGTGTTCAGCGTCGTCGATAATCTGATGACAAAATATCCGGAGATCGACTATATCAAGTGGGATGCTAACATGCCGATTTTGAATCACGGTTCGCAGTATCTCACGATGAACGACCAGAGCCACCTCTATAGAAGACTTGTCAGCGGGTGCGCGCCAAGTATCCCGACCTCACCATCCAGGCCTGCGCCTCTGGTGGCGGACGCGCCAACTGGGGTGTGCTGCCTTACTTCGATGAGTTCTGGGTCAGCGACAATACAGATGCCCTCCAGCGTATCTATATGCAGTGGGGAACTTCGTATTTCTTCCCTGCCATCGCGATGGCTTCGCATATCTCTGCCACACCGAATCACACCGTCTTCCGAACCACTGCGATGAAGTACCGTATCGATGTGGCGATGAGCGGACGTCTCGGTATGGAGATTCAGCCCAAGAATATGACGGACGATGAAAAAGATCTTTGTCGCAAGGCGATTGCTGAGTATAAGCAGATCCGGCCCATCGTGCAGTTCGGTGATCTCTATCGTCTCGTCTCGCCGTACGATAAGGTGGGTCTTGCCTCACTGATGTACGTGAACGAAGCGAAGTCGAAGTCTGTCTTCTTCTGGTGGAAGACCGAGTCGTTCCAGAATGAGCATCTGCCGCGAGTAAAGATGGCAGGCCTTGATGCCAACAAGAATTATAAGGTACACGAACTGAACCGCATCGACCTCAAACCGATGGATATCGAGGGCAAGACCTTCAGTGGTGCCTACCTGATGAACCACGGTCTTGAAATGCCTTACCGTAATGAGCCCGAATGGTCAAAGAAGACTGACTGGAGCAGTCGTGTCCTCTTGTTTGAAGCAGAGTAAAGAAAAATTTTGAAAAAGTTCCTCTCATAAATCGCGCCACAGTCAGCAAACGGAATCTGACCTGCAAATACGCGATTTATGAGAGGTTTTGCTAATTTGCTGATAATACGAGAGTTATGTTTTCACCGCTTCGTCGGCACAAGGCGGGGTCACCTTTGGGGCGTTCGGATAGGGCCTTTTCCCTAAGCAAATGGCACTTTCGACTCGTTCGAATAATCTCTATGGGGGTAAAGGGATTATCGGAACGAGTCGTATAGAGCATCTAAACGACCCGAATAAAGCATCTATTCAACCTCTTTTCTACCTCCATTCAGCCTTCTCCGCCTTTTATGCCATTCTTTTCACCTAGAACGCTCAACCACACAAGCACTTTTTTAGGCACATTTTCTTGACAATATTACACAAAAGCCTCTTCAACAAGCACGGCATTCTGGAATCGATATTGTTTTTCCAAAAACTCTGGCAAGTCATTCCTAAGTCTGAATATTATGCCCTGAATCCGGGGCATGTTTCTGCCCAAAGTGCATAAGTCTGCTATGAATCTGAGGCATGTTTCTGCCCGGGGTGCATAAGCCTGTCCCGAATCTGAGGCACGTTTATGCCCGGTGTGCATAAGTCTGCCTGAAACCTGGGGCATGTTTCTGCCCGGTGTGCATAAGTCTGCCTGAAACCTGGGGTATGTTTCTGCCCGGTGTGCATAAGTCTGCCTGAAACCTGGGGCATGTTTCTGCCCGGTGTGCATAAGTCTGCTCCAAATCTGAGGCACGTTTATGCACCCCATGCATAAATCTCTCCCAGTTTTGAGGCTGGTTTTTGAAGTTTTGAGATGGTTTTTCACGGATTTGGGACAAGGTTTTCAAACTTTTGGATGGTTTGTCTTAGATCTGAGACAAGTCATTTTGATCTTTTAAAAATCAGCCCCCAAACCGGGATAAGGTGATCTAAAATGGAAACACAGAGAGACTCTTTTGTGTTAGCCAGAAAAAAGTCTCGCCGTATTTCGCTATCAGAACAGTTCCCCCAAAATTATCGGGTCACTTGCAAAACCCTGTGTTGAAAAATTAGTTTAATTGCTTATTTCTCGCCATTTGTTAGTACCTTTGCTCTCAAATAGTACATCAATGACCG
>CAJODF010000058.1 GCA_905233555.1 uncultured Prevotella sp.
CCCCGCTAAGACGAAACTGGAGCCGCGACTTGTGTATGTCTATAAATACGACCCATGGGAATACCATAACTATGTATATGTAGATGCCAAGACGGGCCGCTTGCTATATCAAATAATATGTTCCGGTGACAAGCCGTACTATTAAAAAATGAGGAAGATAGGCATTTTAGTGACATTTATGTTTGTTTTCTCCGTATTATCGGCTCAGCCGGCGACCCAGCCCTCCTGGGAGGCGTTCGCCAAGACCGGCGAGGTGAAGATCGAGCAGCACCATCTGGACTTTGCCGACCTGATGTGCGAGATTATCAACAAGTGCGAGGATGCGCTGTTCGGGCAGTTGCTTCAGGACATGTTTGAGAACGAGGCACGCGACACCCAGTTGCGCCGTGTATATGACAAGACCTATGTTGCCTGACGAATTCACGACCCAGGACGTGATGCAGACTTTCGGGTATGCCTCGATAGTCAATGCCTCTCAGCGGATCAAGCGGTTCGTGAATGAGAACGTGGTAGAGATGGTGGAAAGAGGGAAGTACCGGAAATTGGCAAAGGCTATTTAGTTAGTGAGTTAGTGAATTAGTCAATTAGTGTTTTCCCGCTCGGATGTGGCATCCTGAACTGCCGTGAGTAAAAAAGAGGCGAGAGTCTTGGTACTTTCGCCTTTTTTTAATTTTGAGACAACGTCTCGAAGGTAGGCATTTTATTAAAGAATGTGTAAAATTGTGCTCCGATGTGAATGATCTCGAAGATTATTCGTATCTTTGCCACTCAAATATCCACTATATGATGTGAAGCGATGAAGAAGATTGTTTATGAAGAAGATTAGTATTATATCCGTTTTTATGGTTTGCATTTCGCTGACGGCAAATGCACAGTTCTCAATGTTTGGAGGCGGGAACCGCGCCAATCAGGACAGCCTTCGTAAGATAGCGGCAGCCGACTATGCCGATATGCTGGCTAAAGTAGGAGTAGGCCAACCCCGTGAAGGTCGTCAGCCCAACAGTCAGGACGAAAGTAAACACCCCAACTATGATGAATTGACAGCCAATCCTTACCCGTTCTATCCTGATCCGCTGGTTACGGAGAATGGTAAGAAGGTCACCAACGCCAAGATGTGGTATAAGGTGCGTCGTCCGGAGATCGTACGCCTGTTTGAGGACAATGTATATGGCCGTATTCCCAACAATGTACCCGGTGTGACGTGGGAAGTCACCAATGAGGAGAAGCGGGATCTGGCAGGAACGCCCGTAGTCATCCGTTATCTGAAAGGCGTGGTCGATAACGCCGGTTATCCTTCCATCAAGGTGGAGATTCAGGCTAATGTGGTCTATCCAGAGGGCAAACAGAACCTGCCCGTCATCATAGAGTTCGGATTCGGAGGCGGTGATCCTCTCCGCACCTTTGGCGGAGGTGTGTCGTGGAAGCAGATGGTCATCGAGCGCGGATGGGCTGCTGCCACCATCAACCCCTCATCTATCCAGGCCGATTCCGGCTCAGGTCTGACCAACGGCATCATCGGACTCTGCAATAAGGGTGAGCACCGTCAGCCCACCGACTGGGGCTCGCTCCGTGCCTGGGGCTGGGGACTCTCACGCCTGATAGACTATCTGGAGACAGACAAGACCTTCGATGCTAAAAAGTGTGCCATCGAGGGCGTCTCACGTTATGGCAAAGCCTCACTCGTGGCAATGGCATTCGATGAACGCGTCGCAGCAGGATTCATTGCCTCATCAGGTAAGGCTGGTGCCGCAGGATGGCGTCGTGACTGCGGTGAGAGCATCGGTAACATCGTCTCACACGAGGAATACCACTGGGTATGTGGCAACCTGATCAAATACGGAACAGATCCGATGACAGAAAACGACCTGCCTGTTGACCAACATGAGTTGATAGCCCTCGCAGTTGGAACGGCGACAAATGGCAGGATGTGGTGGGTTCGTTCATATCTGCCTCGAAGGCATCACCTGTCTATGAACTGCTTGGCTATAAAGGCGTGGGCACAGACCTCTTCCCTGGTATGGACAACGGTCTGATGGAAGGCCGCCTCACTTATCGTCAGCACCATGGAGGCCACGAAGCAGGCCCCAACTGGCCCTTCTTCCTCGACTTCTTTGAACGTGAAGTGCTGAGGAAATGAACCCACGGGGACAAGTCCCGGACACAAAGAGAATTATACGGAATATGGCGACATTGCATATCTTTAACCCTGAGCACGACATTGCGCTGGCTGCGAACCTGGGCAATTTCACGGCTCCACATGCGGGCAGGCAACTGAGGCACGACCTCGGCTATCTGCCGGCCATATGGGCCGCACAGGGCGACTATGTGCTGGTGGAGGACGTGGAGGCGGCTCAGAGGGCGTTCGCAAGGCTGACACACCGTGAGTTCGACGGGTTCGTAGATAAGCATGCGCTCTCGAAACTGGCGGTTGACTGGGTCGAGCCCTGGGGCTGGGATCTGGCGCTGTGCTCGTTCCTGCGCCGTTACGGGGTGGAGGACGTGCCAGAGGATGAGGACGTGGCCCTGATTCGCGACCTCTCGCACCGGAAGCATGCCGTGACGCTGCTGAGGGAACTGAGGGAGATCGACGGGACGACGGGCGACTCGTGGCTGGCCGATATGATGATAGAGGTGAGACAGGCGCTCAGTTATAACCGGCGGATCGTGGTGAAGGCACCTTGGAGCAGCAGTGGCCGAGGCATCCGCTTTATCGAAGGCGAGGCGGACGACTACCAGAAGCGATGGATAGAGAACGTGGTGGCCCGGCAGGGGTGCGTGGAGATAGAGCCGTACTGCAATAAGGTGAAGGATTTTGCGATGGAGTTCGAGAGCGACGGCGAGGGGCATGTCAGGTATCTGGGCTTGTCGCTGTTTCATACGGCGAACGGGGCCTATACGGGCAATATCCTGGCGACGGAGGAGGAGAAAAGGGAGATGATGGGCCGCTACCTGCCGACGACGTTGCTGGATGCTGTCCAGCAGCGTATCTGCGAACGTCTGGGCGAACGGTACAAAGGGAAGTATCGTGGTCCCTTCGGCATCGACATGATGATTGTGGCTTCGGAAGCCGGAGGCTTCTTGTTGCATCCCTGTGTGGAGATCAACCTGCGCCGGACGATGGGGCATGTGGCCCTGGAACTGGCCAGGCAGTGCGCCTCAGAACGGGTGATGCGCATCGAGTACTTCGACAATCGCTATATGCTCCATATCTCCCGAATGTCTTAGTTATTTCGTGTAGAAGTCGATGAGACGGGTGAGGGCCTGTTGGCAGACAGGACAGAACTCGGGCTCTTCGTTGGTGCGCATGCGGCAGTTCTCGCATCCGCGCCAGACGCCTTTCTTCAGATAGCCGCCTCCCTCGACGAGACCAGCCTTGCCTTGCTGAATGAGATTGTCCCATTTGACAGGGGCAGTGGGTCTGGTGGTGAGGTTGGGTTCCCAGGGCTCGGTGTCGGCGAAGTACATGGGGTCGTCGTCGCCGTAAGCATACTCGTCGCCCAGACCGCCGAAGGAGTGGCCGAACTCATGGACGACGACGGGCAGGAACTGTTTGCCGCCGGTATAACTGAGGTTGTAGGAGTTGTAGATGCCGCCACCGCCGTAATGCCCGGTGTTGACGAGGATGATGATGTGTTCGTAGGGAGTGCCTGCGAGGACGTCGTGGAGGCGTTTCAGGTGGAGGGTAGTGAGGTAGCGGTCGCTATAGAAGGTGTCGAAATGGGAACCGAGGGCCGTGTTGCGCCAGATGCCTTTCGACGGTTCGCTGGTGCCCGACTCTGCGGAGGCGGACTTCAGGGCGATGATGTTGAAACGGTCTTGCAGCGAACGGAACGGCTCGTGACGGAAGAGGGAGCCGATGGCCTGTCGGCAGTGGTCGAGGTATAGGTCCATCTCGTCGGCGGTGTAGCCCTCGGCGACGAAGGCGATACGGATGCAACGGGTGGTGTCGGCTGCCGGATGGAGCAGGTCGTAGGGGGTGACGCTGCGCTCGCCGGCCTTGCGGATGAGGATATCGGTGGGCACGACGGTGTGGGTCATCGAGGCGATGGTCCGGTCGTGGTAATCGTAGAGTTCAACGGTGATGTCGATCGTGTCTTTGGGAAAGGGGATGAGAAAGACGTTCTCGAACGACTTCTGCGTATGCTTGGCTTCGTCGGTGGCGAGCCACTCCTGGAAGAGGGTGGAGAAGGCGTGGCGGTAGATGACTGTGCTGTCGGCTTTCGAACGCACCGTAATCTGTCCGTTGCCTCTAAGCGGCAGTTCCGCCAGACGCTCTCTGCGCCCATACCAACGGGGCAGTGAAACGAGTTCATCGACGTAAATATTTGTCAGTGTGTTGTCGCCCGAGAAACTGTAGTCCAGGCGAAGGGTACGGTCTTCGAAATAGTCGTCGAACCGCTGCGCATTGGCGTAGATGACGCAAGATAGTAAGGCGGTGATAATCAGTAGTTTCTTCATAATTCGTTAATCAAGTCCTTAACGTAGTTTCTATCCCAGTCGCGCAGGTGGTGGCGCTGGTTGTCGTACTGCAACAGATCGAGGTCGATGGCGACGATACCGTCCTCATTTTTGGTACGTCCGAGTCGTTTCTCTGTCTCTTTCAGAACCTCACAGAGGAGCCCTTCGCCGAAGGCTGTCGTGCCCTTGCAGAGTTGGTTGAGGTAGGGTGTCTTCCTGAGGCAGTTGATGGGGTCGGTGTAGATGGCGGAGGTGAATTGTACGGTGGTGAGCAACTGGGTGAGTTGTTCCCTTGCGGCAGCCAGATTGGCTTCCTGATTCTCGTTCGATGCGAGCGAGATGATGACAGTATGTTCTTTTTGTTTCATAACGAATGCAAAGGTAATATAAAATTCGGTTTAAATGAAGAAAATACGGAAAATATTCACTATCTTTGCACAGGCAGAGTGGAATATGCACTGGGCGCTAACTATCAAAAGAGAGGGTAAAGTGCTATGCTGACTTGACAAATTGAAAGAAAATGCATTAATTTCGTGAATTTCTGCTCAAATATTTGGCCAAATGAAAATAAAAGTGTAATTTCGCAGCGTTTTTCGTAAACGGATTAATTTCAAACATTCAAAATAAACTAATTAAAATGAAGAAGTACAACTTTAACGCCGGTCCCTCGATGCTTCCTCGCGAAGTGATTGAGAAGACCGCTCAACAGTGTCTTGATTTCAATGGTTCGGGTCTCTCTCTGATGGAGATCAGCCACCGTGCAAAGGACTTTCAGCCCGTTGTTGACGAGGCTGTGGCTTTAGTGAAGGAACTGCTCGACGTGCCCGAGGGCTATTCAGTGATTTTCCTCGGCGGCGGCGCATCCCTCGAGTTCTGCATGATCCCATTCAACTTCCTGATTAAGAAGGCTGCTTACCTGAATACGGGTGTATGGGCCAAGAAGGCCATGAAGGAAGCCAAGTTGTTTGGTGAGGTGGTTGAGGTGGCTTCTTCAGCCGATGCCAACTATACCTTCATCCCGAAGGACTGGACGGTGCCTGCTGATGCCGACTATCTGCACATCACCACCAATAATACTATATATGGTACGGAGATCCGTAAGGACCTCGACGTGGCAGTGCCCCTGATTGCCGATATGTCGTCGGACATCATGAGCCGTCCCGTGGATGTCAGCAAGTATGATGCCATCTACGCTGGTGCCCAGAAGAACCTGGCTATGGCCGGTGTGACCATCATCATCCTGAAGGATGAGAAGCTGGGTCGTGCACCCCGTGAGATTCCTACGATGCTCGACTATCGTACACACGTGGAGAAGGGTTCGATGTTCAACACGCCTCCTGTGGTGCCCATCTACTGCGCTCTTGAGAACCTGCGTTGGATCAAGGCTCAGGGTGGTGTGGCCGCTATGGATAAGTTGGCCAAGCAGCGTGCAGAGATCGTCTATGGTGAGATCGATCGCAACAAGATGTTCGTAGGTACTGCCAAGGAGGAGGACCGTTCGCTGATGAACCTCTGCTTCGTGATGGCTCCTGAGTATAAGGAGTTGGAGAAGGACTTCCTTGACTTCGCCGTTTCGAAGGGTATGGTTGGCGTGAAGGGTCACCGTTCGGTTGGTGGCTTCCGTGCTTCTTGCTACAACGCCCAGACCATCGAAGGCTGCAACGCCCTCGTCGCCTGCATGAAAGAATTCGAGAAAAATCATTAATAAGAATGGAAGGGAAGTTAAAGAGAAGTTAAAGGGTAGTTAAAAGGACAAATGTTTCTGCGCGAAATGTATTGTCCCTTTAACTTCCAGAGCCGAAGGCTCATAACTTCCGATAACTTCCTTTTAACTTCAAAATAAAAAACAATGAAGATTTTAGTTGCAACAGAGAAGCCATTCGCAGCAGCAGCTGTCAATGGTATTAAGGCAGAGATTGAGGCAGCAGGCAATGAGTTGGTGCTGCTGGAGAAATATACAGAGAAGGCTCAGTTCCTGGATGCAGTGAAGGATGCCGACGCATTGATTATCCGTTCGGATAAGGTGGATGCAGAGGTGCTCGACGCTGCCAAGCAGTTGAAGATCGTGGTTCGTGCCGGTGCCGGTTACGACAACATCGACCTCGCTGCTGCTACGGCTCACAACGTGGTAGCCGAGAATACCCCGGGTCAGAACTCCAACGCCGTTGCAGAGTTGGTATTCGGTCTGCTGGTGATGGCCGTTCGTGGTTTCTACAACGGTAAGAGCGGCAGTGAGTTGCTGGGTAAGAAACTGGGTATCCTCGCCTTCGGTAATGTGGGTCGCAACGTGGCCCGTATCGCCAAGGGCTTTGGTATGGACATTTATGCTTACGACGCTTTCTGCCCTGCAGAGGTGATCGAGAAGGCCGGTGTGCACGCCGTTGCCAATCAGGACGCCCTCTTCGAGCAGTGCGACGTGGTTTCGCTTCATATCCCTGCTACGCCTGAGACCAAGCAGAGCATCAATGCTGCCCTCGTCGGTAAGATGAAGAAGGGTGGTATCCTCGTGAACACAGCCCGTAAGGAAGTCATCAACGAGCCCGAGTTGATTAAGTTGATGCAGGAGCGTGAAGACCTGAAGTTTGTCACCGACATCATGCCCGATGCCAACGACGAGTTCGCTAAGTTCGAGGGTCGTTATTTCTCAACCCCGAAGAAGATGGGTGCTCAGACCGCTGAGGCCAACATCAATGCCGGTATCGCTGCTGCCAAGCAGATCAATGCCTTCTTCAAAGACGGCGACACAAAGTTCCAGGTAAACAAGTAAGGATACGTATGGCTATCATCAAACCATTTAAAGGTATCCGTCCGCCGAAGGAGTTGGTGGAGAAGGTGGAGAGTCGTCCGTACGACGTCCTCGACTCAGAAGAGGCGAGGGCAGAGGCTGGCGACAATGAAATGAGTCTCTATCACATCATCAAGCCCGAGATAGACTTCCCCGTTGGTACTTCTGAGTGCGACCCCCGTGTGTATGAGAAGGCCGCCGAGAACTTCAAGAAATTCCAGGATAAGGGTTGGCTCGTTCAGGATGCGCGCGAACATTATTATATTTATGCGCAGACGATGAACGGCAAGACACAGTACGGTCTTGTGGTATGTGCCCATACCGACGACTATATGGCCGGTCGCATCAAGAAGCATGAGTTGACCCGTCGCGATAAGGAAGAGGATCGTATGAAGCATGTCCGTGTGAACAATGCCAATATCGAGCCTGTCTTCTTTGCCTATCCCGACAACGCTGTGCTCAATGAGATCCTGATGCGCTATGCCGCTACGGAGCCTGAGTATGATTTCATCGCACCCATCGACGGCTTCCGCCATCAGTTCTGGGTGATCAACGATGAGAAGGATACGCAGGTAATCACCGACGAGTTTGCCAAGATGCCGAGTCTGTATATCGCTGACGGTCACCACCGTTCAGCTGCTGCTGCCCTCGTGGGCGCAGAAAAGCAGAAGCAGAACCCCAACCACAACGGTACGGAGGAGTACAACTTCTTTATGGCCGTGTGCTTCCAGGCATCGCAGTTGACGATTCTCGACTACAACCGTGTGGTGAAGGATCTCAACGGTATGTCTTCTGAGGAGTTCCTGGCTGCGCTGCAGGTGAACTTCATCGTGGAGGACAAGGGTACGGAGATCTACAAGCCCCAGCAATTGCACGAGTTCTCGCTGTATCTCGATCAGCATTGGTTCAGCCTGAAGGCGAAGGAAGGTACCTACGACAACAACGATCCCATCGGTGTGCTCGACGTGGATATCTCCAGCCGTCTGATTCTCGATGAGATTCTGAATATCGGTGACTTGCGTTCTTCGCAGCGTATCGACTTTGTCGGTGGTCTGCGTGGACTCGGTGAACTGAAGCGTCGTGTGGATTCTGGTGAGATGCGTGCTGCTTTGGCACTCTATCCCGTTTCGATGCAGCAGATTATGGATATTGCCGACAGCGGCAAGATCATGCCACCGAAGGCTACCTGGTTCGAGCCGAAACTGCGCTCGGGTCTGGTGATTCACAAACTGAGTTAAGTCGATGAAGACGAAGCATATTCAATATCAGACGCACGGCACCTGTTCACAACTGATTGATGTGACTGCCGATGAGAACGATGTGATACAGCAGGTGTTCTTTTTGGGTGGTTGCAACGGCAACCTTCAGGGAATCAGTCAGTTGGTGCGTGGACAGAGGATTGATGATGTGATACCCAAGATCAACGGAATCCGTTGTGGCACCAAGGGTACATCGTGTCCCGATCAGTTATGCCGGGCGCTTGAACAACTGAAAAATGCTCCGCTTGAGGATTAAGCATAAAATGAAATAAGGTTTCGAGATTTCGAAACCTTATTCTTTTCTTAGCGGAGAGTGAGGGATTCAAACCCCCGATACCCGAAAGGGGTATACCGGATTTCGAGTCCAGCGCGATCGATCACTCTGCCAACTCTCCGATTAAGCGAAGACCATACGAACTAGTTCGTTTGGTTGAGCGTGAGGAGAGTAAAACTTGTTTTAACTCTCCGGGTTGCGATTGCGGTTGCAAAGGTAGCAACTTTTTCCGATACCACCAAATTTCTAACGACTTTTATTCGAAAGAAAGTTTATTGAGGCGGCTTTTTAGTTGTTCAGCTTCTGATTTTCGGATGCTGAGTTTGATTTCGCAGGTATTGTCGTAGGTCTGCGAAACGATGCGAGGCTGCATCTCCTTGACGATGCGCATCACGTCGTTCATCATGGGGTAGGCGAAGGAGTAGGTGATGATTTCTTCCACCTGTCGGGTCTCGATTTCCGAGTGGGCGATGGCATCGGCAGCGGCTTCGCGATAGGCCACGATGAGTCCGCTGGTTCCTAGATTCACGCCACCGTAATAGCGTACCACCACGATGAGGATGTCCGTGAGTTCGTTGGAATTGATTTGCCCGAGGATGGGTTTGCCGGCTGTGCTTGAGGGCTCGCCATCGTCGTTGGCACGAAACTCAAGTCGTTCAGGGCCAAGCATATAGGCATAGCACACATGACGGGCATCGAAGTATTTCTTGCGATAACCGGCAAGGATGTCCTTGATTTCCTCTACTGACGATACATGATGAGCGAAGGCGAGGAACTTGCTACGCTTGTCGGTGTAGTAGCCCTCGCCTCCGGTCTTAATCGTGCGATATTCGTCAGTCATCAATTGTTATATTCCTGCCAAGACTTGATCTTCACATCTTCGAGGTTCATGGCGGTGAAGGCCTCGATGAATGCCTTGGCCAGACGAACGTTGGTCATCAGAGGAATGTTGTGGTCGATGGCACCACGACGGATCTTGTAGCCGTTGGTCAACTCACGGGAAGAGTGGTTCTTCGGCACGTTGATCACAAGGCCCACCTTATGCTGGCTGATGAGATTCATGACATTGTTCTCACCACCTTCCTCATCGGGCCATGCGACGGCAACAGCCTTCACACCGTTGTCGTTGAAGAACTTAGCCGTTCCGGCGGTGGCGTAGATGGTGTAGCCCTTCTTGGCCAGTTGCTGAGCAGGCTCCAACAGACTTACCTTACCCTTGGCACCACCTGAGGAAATCAGTACGGCATCCTTCGGAATCGAGTAACCTGTAGCAATCAGCGAGTTGAGCATAGCCTCGTTGAGGTCGTCGCCCAAGCAGCCTACCTCACCGGTAGAACTCATATCCACACCGAGTACGGGGTCGGCATTCTGCAGACGTGCGAATGAGAATTGGCTGGCCTTCACACCGATACGGTCGATATCGAACTCGCTCTTCTCGGGCTTCTGATAAGGAGCGTCGAGCATGATCTTCGTAGCCGTCTCGATGAAGTTGCGCTTCAGGATCTTAGATACGAAGGGGAACGAACGTGAGGCACGGAGGTTACACTCGATGACCTTCACCTCACGGTTCTTAGCCAGGAACTGGATATTGAACGGACCGCTGATATTCAACTCGGCAGCGATCTTATGAGCAATCTTCTTAATCTGACGGATGGTCGAGAAGTAGATGTGCTGGGCAGGGAACACCATCGTGGCGTCACCAGAGTGCACACCAGCATATTCGACGTGCTCGGAGATAGCGTACTCGATGACCTCACCCTTGTCGGCAACGGCATCGAACTCAATCTCCTTGGTTTCCGTCATGAACTTAGACACCACTACAGGGAACTCCTTCGAAACCTCGGTGGCCATATTCAGGAAACGATGCAACTCCTCTTCGTCGTAGCAGACGTTCATCGCAGCACCCGAGAGCACATACGAAGGACGTACCAGAACGGGATAGCCCACCTTGGCCACGAACTCCTTCACATCGTCGAAACTTGTGAGGGCCTGCCATGAGGGCTGGTCGATGCCGAGTTTGTCGAGCATGGCGGAGAACTTATCACGGTTCTCAGCACGGTCGATATTGACTGGCGACGTACCTAATACGGGAACACCCTGACGGTAGAGTTTCATGGCGAGGTTGTTAGGTATCTGACCACCCACGCTGACAATCACACCCTTCGGCTGTTCGAGGTCGATCACGTCGAGCACACGCTCCAAGGAGAGTTCGTCGAAGTAGAGACGGTCGCACATATCATAGTCGGTAGAGACTGTCTCGGGGTTGTAGTTGATCATGATCGACTTGTAACCCAACTTGCGAGCCGTATTGATGGCGTTCACAGAGCACCAGTCGAACTCTACTGAAGAACCGATGCGATAGGCACCAGAACCCAAAACGACTACTGACTTCTCATTATTATAGTAGTTGATGTCGTGCGCAGGTACATAATTCTCACCCTTCGGATTGCCGAATGCAGGCGTATGCGTGTAGGTGAAGTAGAGGTAGTTGGTCAGTTCGGGATTCTCAGAAGCCACCGTCGGGATGCGCTTCACACTCGGCATGATACCCTTCTGCTTACGATACTTACGAACGGCCAGATTTTCCTTCTCCATGTTGCCACCCTGGGGCTTCAGCACGAAGCGGGCAATCTGGAAGTCACTGAATCCGCAACGCTTCACCTCCAACAGCAACTCGTCGGGCAACTCCTCGAGAGCGTTGTATGTCTGGAGTTCGTGCTTCAAATCAACGATATGCTTCAGACGCTCGAGGAACCACACGTCAATCTTCGTCAACTGTTCGATACGCTCGATGGTATAACCCTCTTCGAGAGCCTGGGCGATGGCGAAGATACGGAGGTCGGTCGGGTTAGCGAGTTCCTCGTCGAGGTTGTCGAACTTCGTGTGGTCGTTGCCCACGAAGCCGTGCATACCCTGTCCGATCATACGCAGACCCTTCTGCATCATCTCCTCGAACGAACGGCCGATAGACATGATTTCACCGACGGACTTCATGCTTGAACCGATCTGCCTTGAGACACCAGCAAACTTCGTCAGGTCCCAACGAGGAATCTTACAGATCATATAGTCGAGGCTCGGAGCGACGTAGGCACTTGAGGTCGTACCCATCTCACCGATCTGGTCGAGGGTGTATCCGAGGGCGATCTTGGCGGCAACGAAAGCGAGGGGATAGCCAGTGGCTTTCGAAGCGAGGGCTGAAGAACGGCTCAGACGGGCATTGATCTCGATGATACGGTAGTCGTTGGTCTCGGCGTTGAATGCGAACTGAATATTACACTCACCGACGATACCCAGGTGCTTCACGCACTTGATGGTCAGTTCCTGCAGCATCTTCACCTGATCCTCACGGAGCGAACAGGTAGGTGCTACCACAATCGACTCACCTGTATGGATGCCGAGGGGGTCGAAGTTCTCCATCGAGGCCACAGTGAAGCAACGGTCGTTGGCATCACGGATGCACTCGAACTCGATTTCCTTCCAGCCTTTCAGCGATTCCTCAACCAGAATCTGTGGGGCGAAGGTGAAGGCCGACTCTGCCAATTCGATGAATTTCTTTTCGTCGGGGCAGATGCCGGAACCGAGACCGCCGAGGGCGTAGGCTGAACGAATCATGATGGGGAAGCCGATCTCATGGGCTGCCTTCAGGGCATCTTCCATCGACTCAACGGCATGAGATACGGGCACTTTCAGGTCAACTTCGGCCAGTTTCTTCACAAAGAGGTCGCGATCCTCAGTGTTCATGATGGCCTCCACGCTTGTACCTAATACTTCTACACCATATTCCTTCAGTGTACCGTTCAAATAGAGTTCTGTGCCGCAGTTCAGAGCGGTCTGACCGCCGAATGCTAAAAGGATACCGTCGGGGCGCTCCTTCTTAATGATTTCCGTTACGAAGTGTGTATTCACCGGCTGGAAATACACTTTGTCTGCAATACCTTCACTGGTCTGGATGGTTGCAATGTTGGGGTTGACGAGGACGCTCTTGATGCCTTCCTCGCGGAGGGCTTTTAATGCTTGTGAACCAGAGTAGTCAAACTCTCCTGCTTGTCCGATTTTCCCGAGCACCAACACCTTTTTCAGTTCTTTTTTCATTTCTGTTTGCGTTGATTTTGGATAACTTTCTCAATTCGACTGCAAAGGTACAAAGTTTTTCGGAAACCACCAAATCAGATAACCTCTGAAAATGTTAAAATTCAAATGTTTCTTGACAAGGTTTATTTTCTTGTATGCAAATACTTTTTTTATGCATCTTGTCCTACATTACTTACTTTACACGAGTCATGCTGAATTGGGCAGTATAGGTGGAACCATCCGCATGCTGGCGAAGGGCAGTCCAATTCATCTTATCATCCACGATAGATGCAATTTCCCAACTTTCACGCTTCTCCGTGTCATCGCCCACATTCTTCCAGCGCGTACAGAGCAATACACCATCCACGAAATATTCTGCCATCGTATTCACGTCAGCAACCCACTCGCCGAGGTCGTTCTGACGATAATAGACGAAAGTGCCGTCGGCCTTGTATTCCCATCGATGCAACTGGTCGTCGCTATGCGCATCCTGTTCACTGGTGAGACGTCCCTCCCAAGTACCGATGATGTCGTCGCTATAGTCGTAGGGCACACGTACTTTGCGCTCCCTCAGGTCTTTCGTTATTCTGTGGAACTGTCCGTCCACAAACGTCTTGTTGTTGGCAATGAGTTGAATCTCGTCATCAGTGATGGAAATGATATTGAGTTGCTGCAAGAACTTGATGTTGTCATCAGGCAGAACCACCCTCTGTGCCAGCGTGGTGCCATTGACGTAGAAAAGGCCTTCGCAATGGTTCACCCATACGTTCAGGTCGCTGATGGCGCTGATAGACAGACTGTAACTGTACTTCGAGTCTGATTTGTAAGTCAGCACTTGCTTGGAGTCTGTCACCACGGGCTGACCGTTGACTTCAGCCATCATCCATTTGCCTTCAATCTTTGCGGCGAGGTTGTCAATATGGTTGCTTTTCTTTTCAAGTTCGGCCATCAGTGCGGCATCAGCCTTTGTAAGAGCATGGTAGGTCGTGACAACCTCATTCTCATTTTCTTCCTTTTCCAGCGTGAGTGTATTACCATCAACTTCCCACCAGTAATAGTCCGACTGCATATAATCAGCAGGGTTATGAATCTCCAACACCTGTTCGTCTTCATCCTCATCTTCATAATCGATATACTCATTATAATACTGGGTATATTCGGTGCGGATACACTGGTCGCCGTCCATGGTATAACGGATGGTTTTCAGACCATTGTCATCGGTAAAATCAAGCATGGTGTAAGTGCGTTGACCGTTCTCTTCTTGAACGTTGAACCACTTACCCGTGTAGTCGTCGCCCTTCAACGAGCGATGGTAAACGGCAAGGAGATCCTTTTCGGCCTTAGAGGGGCGATGAAGGGTCAGCGGCAGGTTGCCATCAGCGTCGTCCTTGTAGATGTTACTGAAGGCCAACTGGCCTTTGTCGAAACTGAATGAAAAGACAGATGGGTCGTCGGAGATGTCCTCGATAGTAAGGGTATGGGCGGCATTGTCGGTGGTATAGAGACCGTGGCGGTGCCTGCGCTCCCAATGCCTGAGAGATTCTTTCGTATTGCCGGTATAAACATCTTGTGTTATGACACCGTCTTCGTCAAAGGTGAGCAGGATATAACTTACGTCGCCTTCGTCGCTATCCTCATCGTAGTCACTAATGTTGACAATCGCGAACCATTCACCCGTAATTATCGGATCAGGTGTAGGGATCACGGGGTTATCCACATCGTTCGAACACGCTATAAACATAGAGCCGCAGGTCAGGATGGCGGCCAACATTATTAATAGATTTTTTTTTCATATACTTATAATTTTACGTAATATTGATGGTGCAAAGATAATGATAAATTATTAAATAAACAAGAAAATGAGGAAAAACTTGTCCCATGCTGTTTACGATTGCTTACTCGTTTTTATTTTCAATGCCATAATGTTTAATGTTTAATGGTTAATAAATTGTTTAAAATTTTCTCACATCTCCAGTTCGACTCAATTTTGGGCTCCAGTTAGAAAAAAATGTCTGCGTGCCTGGATAAATTTTCCGCCCTAGGCAGGCCGCAAAAATCTCATCTTACTTTTGACATTGCAAAGGTACAACAAATATCGGCAGGTCCCAAGTTTTTGTCGCAAAACTTCGTGTTAATTTTTGTAAACAAGAATATGATGGAATTTAACAAAACAGCAAAAGCGTCGTAGCGTCGTAACGTCGTTTTTGATTTTTTGTAAAATGCACATTTTTTGCCTCGCAAACACGCAGACATCGCGTACCTTATATATAATATATAATTAATATATATTAACTTTTCTCCTCTTATTATATGCCCTGCGAAAGTGCAAATTATTAAAAACGACGTTACGACGTTACGACGCTTCGACACTTCGACACTTCGACGCATTGAAACAAACAATATTCCGACAATTATTTGAATTATGATCAAAAAATCGAAGTGAAACAGGTACCAGTCCCATGTACCATACCATGGCAGGAATCACTGATCAACTCGTCAAACAAGAGAGAGTTATCAGGCTGTTTTATTATTCATTTTAATGATGACTGTGTCGCCTTTCATGTTGCGTTTCTCCATATCCTTGCCGAACTTCTCCATCTTTTTACCAAACTTCTCCATTTTTCGTCCAAAATCATCACCCCATTTCTCCATGTCTCGTCCGAATTTGTCCATGTCTATATTTCCGAGGCCGTCCAGTAGTCCGTCGATGCCGTTGAGTTCAATGGCTCCGGTTCCAAAAAGGGAATTCATGATATCGTAATCATTAGTTTCTTTGACATTTCCGTCTCTCATAACGATTTTCAATGAAACACGAGGATCCTTGTCCTTCTGCTCTTGGATGTTAAGAGAGTAGGTTGTTTTTTTCTTCCCGTCAACGAAGATGAGCCGATAGTTATTACCCTTGTTGCTTACCGATTCTTGTTCGGCATCTTCGGCATCTTTTCGGAATGCTTCTTTCAGACGGTTGGCATAGTTGCTGTCCTTGCTGTAAAATGTCAGACTTTTTGTAATAGAGTAGGGCTTCTTTGTCTTTGGGTCGCGCTTTACGACCTTGCTGACATCAACACCTTTTTGTTCAATCTCATCTACAATCTTGTCGATGTGGCTCTGGGCCATAACGGGGCTGCATGTAATAAGCGCAGCGGCCATAGTCAGGATTAAATTCTTTGTTTTCATATCGTTGGAATTTCTTGATTATTATTCTGTTGTTTCAATGCGTTTGCTACCTCCTGTTCAGTCGCTTGGAGTTCTGGTAGGATTTGTTTAATGTCTGTATTCTTTATGCCATCACGGATGATGTAACTGCCCTCATAGATAGCGTATAGTTCCTGTTGTTCCTGATAATAGCGATAGCCGAAGCCGATGCCGATAAGCAATAACATTGAGGCTGCTATGGCAAGCCATTTAACGTATGGTATCTTAGATGGCTTTGTCTTCTGCTCTGGCATTCCATCCGCATACCATCGGAACATTTCTCGATATGGTTCGAGGCTTCCTGCGATATCTTTACCGTTGAAATATTCATACAGCATTTGCTCTTCGGCATTGGTGGTCGCCCCTTCGAGGAACCGCTCAATCAGTTGTTGTATCTCTTTTTCTTTCATCATTGCATGAACATTTTTAGGATTCTCTTTCTTGCTCTTGACAGATTCTGGCGGATGGCCTCTTCGCTGCTGCCTGTGATACGTGCAATCTCGGAGGTTTCCAGTCCGTCGATATGTTTCATTCGGAGTACGGTCTGCTGCGCATCGGGTAAGGTGGATATCATTTGCATGATCTTCGCCTCTTCCTCTTGACTGATCAGCAGGTCTTCTGGCGAGTCGCTGCTATCGGTGTCTGTCTGATGCCAGTCGGCCAAAGGAATGGTTGTGGCAACCCTTTCCCTGCTAAGGGCGAGACGACGCAACATCACTACAGCCAATGCCTCCACGCTGCGGTAGGCCTCCAACTGCTGCCGTATGCTCCACAGTTTCAGCACAGCCTCCTGGGTGACATCTTCCGCCTCGTCGCTGTCTGTCAGCAACCTGAGTGCTTCAGCGTGCAGTTTCGGGCGTATTTGCCGTATCAGTGTCTCGAACTCCTTTTGTTCCATATTCACCTATAAGACGCAAATTATCCCCCAAACGTGACATCCGTTAACATCAATTATGAAAAGAATCGCTTGGTTGTTTCTGTTATTTTTTGTAACTTTGCAGAACAATAGATGACATGATGAAAAAGATAATATTGATGGTCGTAGCCGCCATGATGGTTACAACGAGTGCGCTGGCACAATTTCCTGACAACGTGAAGGAAGTATTGAAGAAGTGCGACGAGAAGATGGCTGCAGCGACAACTGGTTTAAACTTGACATGAACAGATACAAGAACGCCGCAGTAGTAAGACGGTAACGTTACATATGGAACGTGTCAAAGACTGAAATCCATCTGACCGGCAAAACTGATTCGTTCCCGCCGACGGGAGCGCACACTAATGGATGATTTACCATTGGCGGACACCTCAATCACAAATATTAAGGTATCATTATCATTTTCCACGCTTATTTCTATATGCCGTTTGCCTTTCTTCGTCAGTTCCTCTTGGTAACTACTGATTGGTTCATAGAGTCTCAGCCCCCTCCAACCTACACCTGCTTCACTTAGAATCTGATTATATCCGTACTGTGGCAGAAATGTGATCAGCGAGTCATTTCTCACCTCTAGCCGATAGGTACTCAGTAATTGCGGACTTCTTTTTTCGTCGGTCTCGCTCGGGTCTGCCATCGAGTTCACTACTATCTTGTAATGCCTTTCAGCCAGTGCAGCCCTTACTCTTTCTGCCTGTTCAGCCTCCCTCGCAGCCTTCTCCCGTGATGAAGCACACCCATTTAACACCATCGCTGCCAAGAGTACACACGCCATTGAAACCAGATATTTCTTCATAACATAACGTTTTTAGTGATTCACGCTGCGAATTTAGTTAATTCTTCACTGCAAACATAGGGGAAAACCCTAAACGATGGTAGGGTTTCCCCTATTATTTGGTGGTTTCGTTTTTTTTTTGTATCTTTGCAACGTGAACACAGAGATATTAGAACATCTTAATGAGAGTCAACGCGTTGCGGTGGAGTACTGCGACGGGGCGTCGTTGGTGATTGCGGGCGCTGGTTCGGGCAAGACGAGGGTGCTGACGTATAAGATTGCGTGGCTTTTGGAGCGTGGAAAAGAGCCTGGTAATGAGCCGATTCGGCCTTGGAACATCCTTGCGCTGACGTTCACCAACAAGGCGGCACGAGAGATGAAGGAAAGAATAGGCCGACTGGTGGGAGAAGACGAGGCGAGATATCTGCAAATGGGTACGTTTCATAGCGTTTTTGCACGTATTTTGAGGGCAGAAGCGGAGCATATCGGCTTTAATCCTAACTTTACCATCTACGATCAGACCGATGCCCGTTCGTTGGTGAAGGCCATCATCAAAGAGATGCAACTGGATGACAAGGTCTATAAGCCCTCGTCCGTTGCGGATCGTATATCAATGGCAAAGAACCACTTACTGCTGCCTCAGGCCTACGCTCAGAGTGCCTGGGCTCGTGATGATGCGCAGCAAAAGCGTCCTCAGGTGAGTCATATATATATAAGGTACGCGGAAAGATGCAGGCAGGCCAATGCGATGGACTTCGATGATTTGCTTGTTCAGACGTGGCTTTTGTTCCAGAATCACGAGGATATCCGCCAGAAATATGTAGAAAAGTTCCATTTTGTGCTCGTGGATGAGTATCAGGATACGAATTTTGCGCAGCAGGCGATTGTCTATCAGTTGACGAAAGAACGACAGAAGGTCTGCGTGGTGGGCGACGATGCACAGAGCATCTATTCTTTCCGAGGTGCAAATATCGACAATATTCTGAACTTCCAGAGCCAATATAACGATACTAAACTCTTCAAACTGGAACAGAACTATCGGAGTACGCAGTTGATTGTGCAGGCGGCTAATTCGTTGATTAAGCGCAACGAGAGGCAGATTCCGAAGAATGTATTTTCGAAGAACGAGCACGGTGAACGGCTGCAGTTGAAGCCTGCCTATTCGGACAAGGAGGAGGCGATGATAGTCTGTCAGGACATCAAGCGCATACGGCGGCAGGATCACTGCGATTGGTGCGACTTTGCCATCCTTTACCGTACGAACGCACAGAGTCGATCGTTTGAGGAGCAAATGCGCAAGGAAAACATCCCGTATCGCATCTATGGTGGTCTGAGTTTCTATCAGCGCAAGGAAATCAAGGACGTGATTGCCTACTTCCGACTGATTGCGAATCCTGACGACGAGGAAGCCTTTAAGCGTATCATCAACTATCCGGCACGAGGCATCGGCGATACCACCGTCGGCAAGATTATCCAGACGGCGCAGGCCTACGGTGTGAGTCTGTGGCAAGTGATCAAGCAGCCTATGCTGTTCCCGATGGACGTGAGCAAGGGTACGATGACGAAGATTCAAGCCTTCCGTGAACTGATAGAGGGTTGGATGGGACGTGTGAATAGCGAGGACGCCTATACGCTGGGTCATGATGTCATCATGAACTCCGGCATCAGCAAGGATATCTATTCAGGTCGCAACCCAGAGGATATTTCCCGTCAGGAGAACCTCGAAGAGTTCCTGAGCGGTATGCAAGACTTCGTGGAGAGCCGTAAGGAAGAGGATATGGGCGATGAGATATATCTGCCTGATTTCCTACAGGAAGTAGCGCTGTTGACCGATCTTGATAGCGACGACGGTGACTCCAACGACAAGGTGACGCTGATGACCATCCACTCCGCAAAGGGTCTGGAATTCCCAACGGTGTTTGTAGTCGGATTAGAAGAGAATATATTCCCATCGCCGATGTGTACCAATTCGATGCGAGAACTCGAAGAAGAGCGCAGATTGCTTTATGTGGCGATTACGAGAGCAGAGAAGCATTGCATCCTGACGTGTGCGCAGAATCGTTTCAGATATGGACGGATGGAGTATGATACGCCGTCACGCTTTATTCGCGATATAGACCCCGAACTGCTCGATGTGCAGAGCGAGTCGGGTGGGGGGAAGCCATCGTTTGGAAGCTCTTCCTATGGTGGTGGCTATGGAGGCAGCCGAAGTGCAGAATGGATGCAGAATCCTCATCCCGTAGCCACGCAATTCAAAGCTGACCCGAAGCCGAGAGCTGTAGCCCCGAGACAGTCGGAGAAGCCCGTAGATCCGTTTGGTGAGGGATTCAAGCGCCTCTACCAGCAGCAGTCGGGCAGGCCCTTGACGCCTCCCGGTGGTAACTTCAAGTCGGTGAATCGTGCCGTTCCTCCCCGTCCGATGGCCTCAGACCCAAATGTCGGCGATTTGCATGAGGGTAGCACCATCGAGCATCAGCGCTTTGGTATCGGTAAGGTCATCAAGATTGAGGGTACGGGCGAGAACACCAAAGCCACCTGACTTCGTCGATGCGTCACCCTAATCGCCAAGCAGCCCTTTCAGGTTGAAGAGTGGTTTGATGGTCATCTGCTCTTCTGTGAGGAAAAGTGTTCTC
>CAJODF010000059.1 GCA_905233555.1 uncultured Prevotella sp.
AAAACAATGGAAGACTGAGCACCTCAAGACTAATCCTATGAGTAAAAGGAGAAATTTACTTGTTGCATAACGGGTACATCAAATTGGACACCCTATTAACGAAAGGATACTCTATGATACCTTATGGATTGCTGCGCGAACCTGTGACATGTTGCTGCGAGAGACAGGGAGGGATTCGTGGCAATGCTTAATAAGCAACTGGGTGGAGCCTGAATGTGAGACAATCTGCTCTACCTGGCCAAGGTTGACTAAGAAAGCGCGATGGCAACGGACAATCATCGGATAGCCCTGCAGCGTTTCCTCCATCTGTTTCATAGTGGCACGAAGCATGTCGGTATGCACCTGTCCGTCGCGCAGATGACTGACCTTGACATAGTTGCCCACGGCCTCAATAAATAATAGATTAGAAATCTGGAGCGTCACGGATTCGTTGGTCGTGCCTGAAAGGGTGAGAGTAGATGACGGCAGGTCCTCAGTCTCCTTAGCAACAGATTCCGGTTTGGCAACAATCTGGTCTTGTTGTAACTTCTGGAGTTGTTCGTTCAATAGCCGTGTCTCTTCCAGTTCCATCGCTAGATACTTGCTGCGGAACTTGAAACGCCAGTAGAGTCCGATGGCGAAGGAACAGAAGGCTATGATGATAAGGGTTTCGAGGAAATTAACGACAGAAAAATGATTACCCTCCACACGGTCGCTCAACACGAAGTGGCGATAGAGACAGATGCCCAGTGCTACAAGCGGCGTGTTAATAAATTGGAACCAGAGGTTGCGGTGGATGATGTATTCGACACCTTTCTTGAACGACCTCGGCATCTTGACGACATACTTCAGGATGATGTCCGTCATCAAGCAGATCGAGAAACCAATCACGCCCAAAACTACCAGATGTACGTAGGCCTGCCATTGCCACGCATCCAATCCGAAGGGTTTGAACACAGCCAGCGCCACCACAACAAATATGGTGCTGATGATCCTCGTCGTAATTGTTTCTATTCGTCCTTGCTTCATACAGACTAAAGACTGTGATTAAGCGAGAGCCCACACACTCGCATGATTGGCCGAGCATGAGCAGGCTCGCGGTTTCAAACTGCAAAGGTAGCGTTTTTTCTCAAAATATCCAATCATTCGTCCCAAAAATTTGTCATTCGTCACAAACTTGTGCTGAATATCCCAAATGTATGGAGGAATGTGCAACTAATTGTAATTTTGCAGCGTCAAATACGACAAATAGGTCAAAGAAACGATTTAAAAGACATAGGATATGAAAAAGATTGTTTTTAGGATGACAGCTC
Organism: uncultured Prevotella sp.; assembly: GCA_905233555.1. Classification (GTDB taxonomy): domain Bacteria; phylum Bacteroidota; class Bacteroidia; order Bacteroidales; family Bacteroidaceae; genus Prevotella. The sequence goes on from CAJODF010000059.1 coordinate 1,293, forward strand.
TCATAGCTGCAATGATGATGACACTGACAAGTTTCGCTAAGACACAGGACTGGGGCGGACGAGTGATTGACGAGAAAGGCGAACCGATGCCTTTCGTAAATGTGGTGCTGCTGTCGCTGCCCGATTCGGCTTTCGTACAGGGGGCAATGACGGACATGGACGGCGTGTTCAAGATTGTGACGGATGTCAACGAAGGATTGTTCAAGGTGACCAGCGTGGGCTATCAGACCTTATATATCAATGCTGGCCAGGACTTGACCATCCAGATGAAGGAAGACACACAACTTCTGAAAGAGGTTGTGGTGAAGGGCCAGTTACCCAAAACTCAAGTGAAGGGTGACGCCATGCGCACGAACGTCGCGGGAACGATACTGGAGAAGGCCGGAACCCTGAGCGATGCACTGTCGAAGATTCCTTCTTTGGAGGCTGAGCGCGATGGTGGTGTGAAGGTGCTGGGCCGTGGCGATGCCGAGGTGTATATCAATGGCCGCAAGGTGCAGGACATGAAGGAACTCTCGCGCCTGCGTTCCGATCAGATTCAGCACGTCGATGTGGTGCAGAACCCTGGTGCCCGCTATGCTGCATCTGTAAAGGCAGTCGTTCGCATCACGTTGAAGAAAGCGCAGGGCGAGGGTCTGAGTTTCCAGAATAGTACGCAGTTCATGTACCAGTATGGCGGCTCGCTGAATAATAATTTTGTCGCCAACTACCGCACGGGTGGACTCGACGTGACGGGTTCATTCTGGGTGGGCACCTATAATCACTATAAGGGCTTACAGGTCAACGACATGCTTTACTACGTGGGGAAGGATCAGGTAACGGGTCACTCCACTCAGGAGATCAGACACCCTTGGCACGCATGGTCGCCACAGTTGCAGTTGAACTATATGGTTAATGAAAACCATACCTTTGGCGCCTACTACAAATACGACCGCACGCCCAGTGGCGAGACAAAGGGCGACTACCTGACAGATATGTTCGAAAACGGCATTCTCACCGAGCGCTCCGCGAGCTACATCTGGCAGGACCAGAGCATCAAGAAGCATATCTTCAACGCCTATTACAACGGCAAGGTGGGAGAGTTGGGTATCGATCTGAACATCGATGGTCTCTTCGATGACACCAAGACGCCAGGCCGCACGACGGAGCAGACAACGCTTGTAGGCTCAACCCCAGTCGACCGCACCATCGAGAATAATACAGACAACGCCAACAACTTCTGGGCCACCAAGCTCATCTTCAGCTATCCCATATTGAAGGGTAATCTCTCGCTGGGTGGCGAGTACAGCTACAATCATCGCACGGATGCCTACACATTCCAGGCTTCCGACTATGTTCCCGTAAAAACCACTGACTCGGAGATCAACGAGAAATCAGCAGCAGGTTTCGTAGAGTACGGCCGTCAGTTCGGCAAGGTCTACGCTCAGGTTGGTTTGCGCTATGAGCACCTGACCAACGACTATTTCAACTTCGGCAAGCGCGAGGATGAGGTGTGCCGTAACTACGGCGACTGGTTTCCCACCGCCACCCTGTCAGCTCCCATCGGGAAGTTGCAACTCAGTCTGTCGTATCGTCGCGATATCGAGCGCCCAGCCTACGGCAACCTGACCAACTCGACGATCTACGTAAACCGTTACACCTACCAGAGCGGCAACCCCTACTTGCTGCCTACCTACACCCACAGCCTCGTGCTGAATGCAAGTTACAAATGGGCTAATCTCTCGCTGAACTACGCCCGCAACAAGGATGTAGTCATGATGTCAACCGAGCCGTTCCCTGGTTCTGAGGATCCCCTTGTAAGCCTCGTTCGCCCCATCAACAGCGACAAGGACTACAATCAGTTCATCATCAACCTCTCGGCTATGCCCACCATCGGCAAGTGGCATCCCATGTGGTACGCCTTCGCTGTGTTCCAGAACTACCAATCGCCAACAGCCGATGGATCTATCCTGACACTGAACCGCCCCTACCTCACGTTGGTCTGGCAGAACGACATCGAATTGCCTAAGAACTTCCGTCTGCACGCTGCAGTCCAGTGGGCCAACAAGGGCGACTACAACAACAACCGCATAGTTTCAAACCGCTTTAATGCAGAACTCGGCATCCAGCGCGACTTCAACCTCCGCCGTCTCGGACAACTGACGCTCGATGTGCGCTGCGTTGATATCTTCAACACCAACAAGACCGATGCCACTATCTTCGGTTTCCGCGAGTTGACAGTACACAACCCCGCCCGCCGCACGTTCCTCGTCAACCTCAATTGGAAGTTCAATGAGGCCCGCTCGAAGTACCGTGGCTCTGGTGCCGGCGAAAAGCAGAAGGCCCGTATGTAGTTTTACTCACTTTTTTCGCTATCAGATGTAATAAATTCACTTTTCCTGCGACTAATAGGTAAAAGTTCGTGATTAAGCGAGAGCAGAAACAAGCTTGCTTGAATTATGCCGAGCGTGAACGAACTCGATGTGAAATATCAAGGATTTAGTTGAACAATGGAGACGAAAGAATTAGAGAAAGATTTCCTGACGATGGTCGAGGCACAGAAACGGACCATCTACAAGGTGTGCTACATCTATGCCAACGACCAGGACGACCTGAACGACCTGTTTCAGGAGACGGTGCTCAACCTGTGGAAGAGTTTCCCGCGCTATCGGGGGGATAGCAAACTCACGACATGGGTCTATCGCATCGCTATGAACACCTGCATCACGTTCCTCCGACGCTCCAACGCCCGTCCGCACACCGTGCCGATGACGGCGAATGTGGCGAGCATAGCGGCAGACGAGGACACGACGGGGCAATTGAAGGAACTCTACCAATTCATCAACCAACTGGGGAAATTAGAACGCGCGCTGATTCTCCTCTGGCTGGAAGAGCGGAGTTACGAGGAAATCGCCGACATCCTCGGCATCACTAAGACCAACGTTGCCGTGAAACTGAATCGTACCAAAGAGAAATTAAAGAAAATGTCGAACCGTTAAAATTGAATTGATATGGAACTTGAAGCATTGAAAGCCAGCTGGAACAAGCTCGACGAGCGTCTGGCAGAAACAGAAATAGTGAACCTTCGTATGGTGAAGGAAATGATCCAACAGAAGACCAAGTCTGCTTATGAAGGCATTATTGGACAGAACCTCTATACCCTCATGGTGAATTTCCTGATCATCTGTGTAGTATTCCCCTATGTCTATATGAACACCCCCATCCGAACCGTATCGTTTGCGATTGTAGAGGGCGTAATGGTAATAGGAATGATACCACTGATATGGAAACTCATGCTGTTGTCGAAGTTCGACCTTGACGGTAAGAAAAGCAATGAACTCAGCAGTCTGGTATTGAATTACAAGAAGATTTGTCACAGTGAGAAGCTTTGGTCGACCATATTAGTTGTAGCAGCCCTCATCTCGTTCTACATCTCTGAGCTAGGTTTCAATCCTTGCTATAAGTTTGAAGTCAGCAGAATGCTAGTCGTAGTAGGTCTCACCCTGATAACTTTTGCCGTAGGCCTTGGCATTGGTATCTACCAGATTCGCCGCCACACCCAGCAGTTGCAGGAGATAGAGCGCGGACTGGAAGAACTCCGCGAGTTTGAGAAATAAGAAATATCATACATTGTTTGTATGATTGTTAATATTAAGTTAGAGTAAGAAAGCAGCACTCGTCGCGATGACGGGTGCTGCATTGCAACTTTTCGTAACTTTGCAACGTCAAATAGAAGAATAAGAAGAAAAGACTAAAGAAAAGAAATGAAAAGATTGTTATTAGGAGCAGCCATAGCGATGCTGCTTTTGCCCTCAGTGATAAAGGCACAAACAGATCAAATCAACCAGACCATCAGAGGACAAGTTTGCGACGTTGCCTCTGGCGAACCAATGATTGGTGTGACGATTACCGTTGAAAACGATCGGAGCAGCGAGAGCCGCCAAGCTCGCTTGGATGGCCGAGTCGTGACGATCGAAGGCGAAGCCAATGGTACCACTATGGCCACCGTATCTGATGTGGACGGAAATTTCGTGATTAATAATGTACCCGTAGGCCGACACTCTGTCCGAGCCACCTATATCGGCTACGAACCTGTGTTGCTGAAAGAGCAGTTAGTTTCGTCTGGTAAGGAACTAGTGCTGACGTTGAAAATGCGTGAAAGCATTTCTGAACTTGGCGAGGTGGTCATCAAACCTCGTGTCAACAAACAGCAACCACTGAACGAGATGGCACAGGTGGGCGCCCGTATGTTCAGCGTGGAGGAGGCTACGCGCTATGCCGGCGGTATGGCCGACCCTGCCCGCACAGCCTCGATGTTTGCTGGCGTGGCTACGGGCGGTGCCACCAATGGCATCTCTATTCATGGTAACTCGCCGCAGATGCTACAGTGGCGCGTTGAAGGTGTAGAAGTGCCTAACCCCAACCACTTTGCCGAGATAACTGAGGCTGGCGGCGGTGTGTTCACATCGCTCAACGGAACCGTGCTGGCCAACAGTGATTTCCTCACTGGCGCCATGCCTGCCGAGTTCGGCAATGCATTGAGTGGTGCCTTCGACATGAAGATGCGCGTGGGTAACAACACAAAATACGAGCACGCTATCCAGGTAGGTACGCTGGGCGTCGACTTTGCATCAGAAGGTCCACTTGGCAAGGGGTCGAAAGCTTCGTATCTGGTAAACTACCGCTATAGTTTTCTCGAAATCGCCAAGAAACTTCATGCCATCAATATGGAGAACGAGACGCTGGATTACCAAGACCTGAGTTTCAAACTTAATATGCCCACCAAGAAGGCTGGTACCTTTGCGGTTTGGTTTACAGGTCTGATTGACAACTACGAGAATAAGGTGCCTGACGTATCTGAGTGGGAGACGCTGTGGGACATGAACGACTCATGGTCGCGCCAGCGCAACTGTGCCGTTGGCCTCAACCACAGCTATCGTTTCAAGTCAGGAGGTTCGCTCCACTCAAGCGTGGCTTTTACAGGTGCTTATCGCAAGCTGGGCGTTAACGACTACGATACCGCAATGAACATGATGCCAGAAATGGATGGACGCAACTCGCAGTGGAACGTCATCATCAGCACCCAGCACCAGCATAAGTTCTCATCGCGTTACACGATGCAGAACGGATTCGAGCACCAGCACCTCGACTTCCACACCTGGATGGATTATATCCACGAGACGGGCGGCCCGCTCTATCGTGTGTACGATTCTGAAGGCAATACAGGTCTCACCCGACTTTACACCAATCACAAGGTGGCGCTCAGCAGTCGCCTGTCAACTGTGGCTGGTGTGAATGTAATGTGGTTCAACCTGAACAATCAGTGGTTGGTAGAGCCTCGCATTAGCCTGCAGTACAAGACATCACCATCGAGCACACTCTCTGTGGCTTATGCGATAAACAGCCGTAAAGAGACTACCGATACTTATTTCGTGCTGATGGACGGCAAGTACCCAAACAATGATCTGGGATTGACACGTTCGCATCACATCTCGGCTTCGTTTGCCCAGCGTTTGGGCGAGAACGCCATGCTGAAGATCGAGCCCTATTGGCAGTGGTTGTTTGATGTACCTGTAGAACAGGGCACCACCTATTCTATCCTGAATCATCGCAAGTTCTTCCAGGATCGTGCGCTAGTCAACGAGGGTGCAGGCCGCAACTATGGTATCGACCTCACGCTGGAGCGCTATCTCAAAGATGGGCTCTATGGTATGATTACAGCCACCTTGTTTAAGTCGGAGTATCGTGATGCTCAGGGCCAGTGGCACCACTCACGCCACGATCGCCGTTACATCACTAATATCCTTGGGGGCAAGGAGTGGATGATAGGAAAGGCTAAGAAAAACGTGTTCGGCATCAACGGTCGATTAACAATGATGGGTGGCGATCGCTACACACCAATCCCAGAAGGCATCACCTTCGAGGAAGTGATGAAGCGACCTGACAAGTCGATACCTGAGGACGAGGGAATGGATCCCTTCACCAAGCAGAAGGGCATGAACGTAGGCTACGCTTTCTCAGTGAAGTACACCATCAACAAGCGCCACACCTCGCACCACTTCATCCTCGAGTACCTTCATATGAAGACCTTCCAAGGTCAGACCTTCGACTTGAAGACTCATGAAATTGTGGATAAGTTCACCTCGCTCACCTTCCCCAACATCGCCTACCGCGTGGAATTTTAGTGCCATGAATTTGTAAAACTCGAAAGAATGTGCTATCTTTGTGGCGAAAATGAATAAGAAACGGCTTTTATATCTGGACAATCTAAAGGTGTGCCTGACAGTGCTGGTGATATTCCACCACGCCGGTCAGGCATACGGCGATGGTGGCAACTGGGCTTACCATCCCAGCAATCCGGCCGAGTTTATGCCCTGGATATGGCATTTCTTCTCAGTCAATGCGGCCTTCTTTATGGGACTGTTCTTCCTGATCTCAGGTTATTTCGTGCCTACGAGTTTCGACAAGCAAGGGGCAAAGGTATTTATGCAGAAGAAACTTATCCGCCTGGGTATTCCGCTTTTACTAATGGGTGGACTGTTATCTGTTTTATCAGGCAAGCTGGAGATTGGACACATGTGGTATATCGAGAGTCTGCTGGTGTTCTGCCTGATTTATGCCTTGGTTCGCCAATTTTGCAAGCCCATCGATGGCGAGTGCTCATCGAGGCCCACCATCATCGGCCTGCTGATATTTGGCGGCGTCATGGGTATTGGCAGTTATCTGATCCGTCAGGTCAGCCCGCAGGATCATTGGATCTGGCCCTTTGGCATCATCCCGCTGCCGATGGAGCCCGCCCACTATCTGCAATACGTCATGATGTTCGTTATCGGTATTCTGGCACGAAGATTTACCTGGCTAGAAAAGATAAGCAACCCCACAGGAGCCTTATCACTTGTATTAGGATGTGCATTGGCGATAGGTATCTATTTGCGTGATGGCGGAGCATGGAACGCTTTCGTTACTGAGTGGTTTGGAATCTACGAATCGCTCTTGTGTGTCTTCATCTGTTTTGGACTGATCTGGCTGTTCCGCGAGTATGGAAACTGGGACAGCAAGTTCTGGAGGTGGTGCGCCGCTCAGTCGTATGGTGCCTACATCTTCCATCTGCTCCTGATGATAGTCCTACAGTTTGCCACCGACAGCATCTGGATGGGAGCCTTTGGTAAGTTTATGTTCATCGGCATTATTACCACCATCTGTTCGTTTATGCTCACTTGGCTGGTAAGGCTGATTCCAGGAGCGAAGAAAGTATTATGATTGAGAAAAAACATAAAAAAAATGAATATCCGTTTAGAACAACCAAAAGATTATCGTGAGGTAGAGAACCTGACGCGAGAGGCATTCTGGAACGTCTATCGTCCTGGATGCACAGAGCATTACGTGCTCAATCAGTTTAGAACAAACCCCGACTTCATCCCAGAGTTGGACTTTGTGATGGAGGATAGTGATAAGATTATCGGCCATGTGATGTTCTCCAAAGCAGAGATTACGCTTGACGATGGAACGGTGTTCCCTTCTTGGACTTTCGGTCCCATCAGCATCCATCCGGACTACAAGCGCAAGGGCTACGGCCTAAAACTACTGCTATATGCAATAGAGAAAGCCAAGGAGATGGGTATTGGTCTTCTGCAGATGGAAGGTAATATTGAGTTCTATAAGCACGCAGGTTTCAACCTTGCAAGCAAGATGAATATTCACTATCACGCCGAGCCTCACGATGCCGAAGTACCTTACTTCCTCGCTCAAGAACTGATTCCTGGCTATTGGGGTAATCGTGAGGGAACTTATTGTCCGCCCAAGGGCTACTTCGTGGCAGACGAAAATCCAGAGGCTTTCGAAGCCTACGAAGCCTCCTTCCCTCGGAAGGAGAAACTTCGCCTACCAGGTCAATTAGGGTAATAATGGAAACAAATCGTATCATATTGCGTCCTTGGCGAGACAGTGACGCGGAGACGCTGTTCAAGTGGGCTTCCGATCCGGAAGTCGGACCTCGTGCCGGATGGGCACCACATCAGAGTGTGGAAGAGAGTCTGGAGATTATCCGCACCGTATTCAACGATACGCTACACACATGGGCTATCGTTCTAAAAGAGTCAGACGAGGCCATTGGCGCTATGGGCTATGGCCCTTCGTGCGAGTGCGACCTGCCGGCCCGCGAGGGTGAACCGCTCATCGGCTATTGGGTGGCGAAACCCTACTGGAATCAGGGTATCTGTACGGAGGCCCTACGTCTGATGTTAGACCACATCCGAGATACGACGGACATCAAATCACTTATCAGCGGCCACTTCGTAGATAATCCAGCCTCTGGTCGAGTGATGGAGAAGTGTGGCTTCGTACCTACTGGCGAAACCTGCATAGATGCAAATCAGTACCAAGGCGCAAACAGACCTATCAGAGTGTTGAGATTAGAGTTAAAAAAATAATAAAGATATTATGGAACAGAAATTTTGTCAGAGTTGCGGCATGCCGCTCACAGAAGAAGTCCTCGGCACCAATGCCGACGGAAGTAAGAACGAAGATTACTGCATGTACTGCTACAAGGATGGCAAGTTCCTGCAGGATTGTACGATGGAAGAGATGATTGAGCACTGTGCTCAGTTTGTGAATGTTGTAAATGAAGGGTTAGAAAAACCCATTACCAAAGAAGAATACATCGGCATGATGAAATCGTATTTTCCCCAGCTTAAACGTTGGCGACAAACGCTGGATGTGAATAACGATGAAGCGATGAATGCTAATCCCGCTATAGCCGGCGTCAAAGAACTAATCGCCAAGATGGCCGACAAACAGCCCATCACTTACATCTCGTCAGTAGACCAAAAAGGTTTTCCTTGGACTAAGGCCATGCTGAAGCCACGCAAACGCGAGGGTATCAAAACCTTCTACTTTACAACCAACACATTCTCAATACGTGTGGCTCAATACAAGGCTAACCCCAAGGCATCGATCTATTTCTGTGATGCTAAGGGTTTCAAAGGTATGATGCTGCGTGGTACGATGGAGGTGCTGACGGATGCCAAGAGCAAGGAGATGATCTGGCACAATGGCGACGAGCAGTACTACCCCGGTGGTGTAACCGACCCGAACTACTGCGTCCTGAAGTTCACCGCCACCGACGGCCGTTTCTATAGTGATTTCTATCCACGCAGTTTTGTGATTGAGTAAATGATGAACAATAAAGCACTTGTTGTTATCGACATTCAGAACGACATCACCAAGCACTATCGGGACATCATCGGCAATATCAATGCCGCCATCGAATGGGCCACAGCCGAGGGAATGCACATCGTGTATATCAAGCATAATAACATCACGGCTGGCACGCGGACATTCAAGCCTGGAACGAAGGGCGAGGAACTGGTGCCTGAAATGAAGGTCGTGTCTGACAATATCTTCGTGAAGACGAAAAGCAATGCCCTTACAAGCGAGGCGTTTTCTGCTTTCATCGCGGCGAACGGCATCAATGAGTTCTACGTGGCAGGTGCTGATGCTACGGCCTGCGTGAAAGCTTCACGGTGCATGTCCTCTCCGACTGTGTTACCAGCTATGACCTGAAGAAGCTGCCAGAGATGCTCGCCTATTACAAAAGCAAAGGTTGTGAGGTGAAGACACTTGCTGAGTAACGATGAAACATCTGCCGAATATTCTCTCGTCGTTCCGAATTGTGGGGGCTGTTGCTCTGTTGCAAAACAATGTGTCAAGCATTCCTTTTTGGGTGTTTTACATTGTTTGCGGCATCAGCGACATAGCCGACGGATGGCTGGCCAGGAAGCTGAAGTGTGTCAGCAAGACGGGAGCATTGCTGGATAGCGTGGCAGACATCTGCTTCGTAGCGTGTTGTGCATGGAAGCTCCTGCCGATACTCGAACTGCCGCAATGGTTATGGCTGTGGGCAGGAGTTATTGTCGTGATCAAAGTCGTGAATCAAATATCAGCCCTCGTGATGTATAGGCGCTGCTACTTCCCACACACACTCGCGAACAAGGCAACAGGATTTCTGCTCTTCATTGCAGTCCCCATGACATTTTGCACAGTCATCCCCATCGTCATTGTGGCCGCTATCGCCACGTTTGCCGCCATTTGCGAGGGCATATCATACGAACAAATATAATAAAAAAACAAATAAGTGATGAAACAGGAAATCAATCCCAAGGACACCAATAGAGCCATCGCCTTCGAACTGTGGACGAAGTCGCCTATGCCGATGGTGACACTCACAAAGACCTTCGATGTGACGCGACTGCTTAAGGTAAGTCGTAGGCGCGATATGAAATTCAACATGCTGCTGTGCTGGTGCATCGGTAAGGCTGCATCAGGGATAGAGGAGTTTTACATGTTGCCCAAGGACGGGAAATTGTACAAATACGACCGTATGGCCATCAACGTGATAGCGGACAACATCAAGGGCGGACTCAGTTTCTGCGACGTTGCCGTCAGCAACGATCTGGAGGCGTTTAATGCCAACTACCTGCATCTGACAGAGACCATTAGCCAGACGTGTCATGATATCCTCGACGATGAAGCCGTGATAGTCGGCACGTCGGCAGTGACTGACACAGAACTCGATAGCATAACCAACCAATACAGCGGCATATTCACCAATCCCTTCCTGGCCTGGGGCCGTTACCGTAAAGGCTGGTTTAAGACGACACTCCCCATCTCCTTCCAGTTCCACCACGCTCAGATGGACGGCTCGCACGCTGCCCGATTCTTAGAAGAGTTGCAAAAGACGATCAATACGATATGAATATACTGATTCTCTCAGGAAGCCCTCGAAAGGGCGGCAATACGGATTTGCTGGTGGAGGCGTTCGTCAAAGGAGCCTCGCAGAAACACCATGTAGAAGTCGTGTCTGTACACGATTACAAGGTCAATCCCTGCATAGGCTGTAATGCCTGTTTCAAGAGCAAAGATAATACTTGTGTGCAGAAGGACGACATGACTATCATCTATGAGAAGATGGCTCATGCCGATATGCTCGTGGTAGCCTCGCCCGTATATTTCTACGGACTGAGTGCACAACTGAAGGCCGTCATTGACCGCTGCCATAATCCCATCAGGGATACATTCCGCATCAAAAAGATGGCGCTCCTGCTCGTTGGTGCTGCCACACTTCCCGAACTCTTTGACAGCATCCTCGCGCAATACCAACTCTGCCTGAACTTCTTCAAGTTGGAGGATGCCGGTCGTGTATTGGTTCGTGGCGTCAAGGATAAAGGCGACATTAAAAACACCAATGCCTTGAACGAGGCATTCGAGTTAGGACAACAAATATAAGAAACATAAAATGGCGATAACAAGCGAGAGACTAAAACAGACGTTTTCTGAGGGCGGAGCACAGGAGATATATCAGGAAGTCAGGGCTGCGGGCGATTTCCTCGGCTTTGCACGACGGTATGTTTTCGATTCGGACTATCGCGTAGCGAGGAGTGCCTTGTGGGGACTAACCAAAGCCACGAACGAAGAACTATCAGAATTGCAGACGATACTCAATGAACTGATAGACCAGGCCATGCAGACGGAGAACTCATCCGTCAGGCGCTTGACCCTGAACATCATCGAACGTCTGACGTTAGAAGAGGATGACTTGCGAACGGATTTCCTTGACTTCTGTTTCGAACACATGGTCAGCGTCGAGGAGTTCCCCGGCATCCAGACGCTCTGCATGAAGCTCGCCTATCGCATGTGTACCTTCTATCCGGAACTAATGGACGAGCTGAATCGTACCCTCGAAGCAATGGAGATAGACTATTACAAGCCCGCCGTAAAGTGTCTGCGCAAAAGGATCCTCAGCGGGCGATATCGATAAAATCACTTAGTAAATAAAAGGAGTAAGTTTAGAACGAATAAGACAAAGTGTTAAATCCGTGTTAAAGTATTCATTTCTCTTGACTCGTCCCTAAGGTCACAGCTTAACTTCGCAGTCGCTTAGCAAAAAACATCGCGCGATATGAGTAAAAAAACAAGGTTAAAAATCGGAGAGTTCTCCCAGCTGATGCAGGTGACGGTAAAGACCCTGCGTCACTACGAGCAGAAAGGACTGCTCGCGCCTGACGAGGTGGACGAGTGGACTGGCTACCGCTACTATTGCATCGACCAGATGCAACAGTTGAAGGACATCCGCGACCTGCAACGGCTCGGCTTCTCGCTGGACGAGATCAAGGACCTATTCGACGATGGTTCACACACGCCGACCATCCGCCAGATGACCGAGAAGATCAGGGAAACGGAGGCACAGCTAAAGGCACTGATAGCACGTCGCAACCAGCTGATCGACTGGAGGAACGCTCGCAAAGAAATGAAGACAATGGAAAAAATTAGCATTCAATCACTGCCCGAAATCATCGTGGCAAGTCATCGTGAAGTCATCCCCAACTACGCCGCTATCGGCCCTATGTGTGTAGAGAAAATCGGCCCCGAAATGCAACGCCTCGGTTGTAAGTGTCCGCCACCAGGTTATTGCTTCACCGTCGAGCATAACAAGGAGTACACGCCGACGGACATCGACATCGAGTATTGCGAACAGGTGGAGGAGATGGGCCACGACAGCGCCATCATCCAGTTCAAACGC
>CAJODF010000060.1 GCA_905233555.1 uncultured Prevotella sp.
AATCCGCGCGTCACCCAAATCACCCGAAAAACATTTTATAACATACTGATAATCAGATGTCAAAATTTTAATTGACAAAAATCGACGAAGTCAGGAAAATCCCCCGTCCAGTCTGGATGGGGGATTATTTTTTTATTCCACTTGGTAGTTTTCGCGGATATATTTTCCTAAGTCATTGTCCTTATTGCGTTCGGCACAGTTTTGGATGGCCTCTTTCATCCGCCGCTCTATGCTGTCGATGTCGTGCAATAGGGCTTTTTGCGTTTCCTCTGTGGTGTGAGGACTCTGTTGGATGACTCCCACCAGGTTCGAGATCTTCTTTGAGCACTCGGCGATGGTATCGTTCAGCGCCTTCCATTCCCGCGCCTGTTGAACCTGCGAGTTCTGGCAGCCCATCATCACCATAAGTCCCACTACGGCGGCAGCAAGCTTATATGAGGTAGAGGTCACTGATGCTCTGGTTATTGATGACACGACGGATGGCTTCTGCGAAGGTGTCTGCTACGGACAGTTGCTTCACCTTGGCGCAGCGATGGGCATAGGGAATGGAGTCGGTGAAGACAATCTCTTCAAGGGCTGACTCCTGTACGCGATCGCTGGCGGGGCCTGACATCACACAATGCGAGGCACAGGCACGGACAGTCTTGGCACCCGAAGCCTTCATCAGGTCGGCAGCCTTGGTGATTGTGCCTGCGGTATCTACCATGTCATCGACAATCACCACATTCTTGCCTTCCACATCACCGATGATCTGCATCGAGGACACAACATTGGCACGGGCACGGGTCTTATTGCAGAGCACCAGCGGACAGCCGAGGAACTTCGCATATGTATTGGCACGCTTTGAGCCACCCACGTCGGGCGAGGCAATCACCAAGTCTTCGAGGTGCAGACTCTGCAGGTATGGGAGAATCACACTCGAGCCATAGAGATGATCGACAGGCACATCGAAGAATCCCTGTATCTGGTCTGCATGCAGGTCCATCGTAATCACACGATTCACACCAGCCACACTCAGCAGGTCGGCCACGAGTTTGGCACCGATGCTGACACGGGGCTTGTCCTTACGATCCTGTCGTGCCCAGCCGAAATAAGGGATGACGGCATTGATGGTACGGGCCGAGGCGCGCTTGGCTGCATCGATCATCAGCAACAGTTCCATGAGGTTGTCGCTGTTGGGGAAGGTGCTTTGCACGAGGAAAATATCGCGTCCGCGAATACTCTCCTCGTAACTGACGGCAAACTCTCCATCAGAGAACTTGGTGATCTGCAGTTGTCCTAACGGGCAACCCAGACTGAGGCAGATTTTCTCTGCAAGGTACTTGGTGGCAGTACCTGAAAACACCATATAAGAATCTTTATTCATTTATCTTTGAACTTTGAATTTTATGATTATCTTTATACTATTCTATTGCTTTGCGCAGCCGCTCAAAATGCAGCAGCAGTTCCTTGTAGTCCAACTCGTTGTGGATGTCGAAGCGGTTCCACAAGTCGCCGCAAATTACTACGCCTCCGAAACCTAAGTCCTTGGCATACTTGATGTTGTCGATGTTCATACCACCTAGGGCATAGACCTTCTTGTCGATGAGCCCCTGGCGCGAGGCTTCTTTCAGTTCCTCTGCCGTAAACGATTGTTTCTCGCTGGATACCGTCTGACTGTCGAAAATGGACTGCAGGAACACGTAGTTGGAGTGTTTCTTGGCTTCTTGCAGTTCGGTGACGGCGTGGCAGGTGCGGGTGATGTTTCCCTTATAGCCAGAAGGAGGCTCTGTGCGGGCATCGTCGATGTGGATACCCCTCAGTTTGTATTCCTCTTTCAGATAGAAATGATGGTGCACTGTGATCTTTCCTGCCAGTTCTTCACCCAAGAGTGTCAGCAGACGCTCGGAATACATCGGCGACGATCCGGGCTTGCAGAGGTGCAGGTTGTCCAATCCTTCTTCGAAAAGGTTGACAAGAATCTTGTCTTCCTCGACGAAAAACGTGGGTTTGGTAATGACAATTAACTTCATTTCCAGATAACTTTTCTCTTTCTAAAGTGCAAACTTACACAAAATTTTCGAATATCATCCCACTTTGGCTAAAAATTTGAGTTTAGAGGGTCATCTTTCGGAAAATTATAGTAATTTTGCACCCTGAAAGGATAAAAAAGTACGGAATCGAACAATAGTTAAATCATAAAAAGGTAAAAAGAAAAATGAAAGCATTTGTATTTCCCGGACAGGGAGCACAGTTTACAGGAATGGGTAAAGATCTTTACGACAACAACCCTCTGGCCAAGGAACTTTTTGAGAAAGCCAACGATATTCTCGGCTACCGTATCACCGACATCATGTTCGAGGGTACCGACGAGGAACTCCGTCAGACCAAGGTGACACAGCCTGCCGTCTTCCTCCACAGCGTTATTTCTGCTCTCTGCATGGGAGATGCCTTCGACCCGAAGATGACTGCTGGTCACTCGCTGGGTGAGTTCTCTGCTCTGACAGCAGCCGGTGCCCTGAGTTTCGAGGATGGTCTGAAACTCGTCTATGCCCGTGCGATGGCTATGCAGAAGGCCTGTGAGGCTCAGCCCTCTACGATGGCTGCCATCATTGCCCTGCCCGACGAGAAGGTCGAGGAGGTGTGTGCCGAGGTGAGCAAAATGGGTAAGGGTGTAGTGGTTCCCGCCAACTACAATTGCCCGGGACAACTGGTCATCTCTGGTGATATAGACGCTATCAACGAGGCCTGTGAGCAGTTGAAGGCTGCTGGTGCTAAGCGCGCTCTGCCGTTGAAGGTAGGTGGTGCTTTCCATTCGCCGCTGATGCAGCCCGCTAAGGACGAACTTCAGGCTGCTATTGAGGCTACAGAGATTAAGACTCCGAAGTGCCCCGTCTATCAGAATGTGGATGCCAAGCCTCATACCGATCCTGCTGAGATTAAGGCTAATCTCATCGCTCAACTTACCAGTTCGGTACGTTGGACCCAGAGTGTACAGAATATGATTGCCGACGGTGCTGACGACTTCACAGAGTGTGGCCCGGGTAAGGCTCTTCAGGGTATGATTGCCAAAATCAACAAAGAGGTTTCTGCTCATGGCATCGTCTAAACTCGTCCTCTATCAGGTTTTCACCCGGCTCTATGGGAATAGGAATACAACTCGTAAAGAGAATGGTTCCATAGAGGAAAACGGTTGCGGAAAACTGAATGACTTCACGCCCAGCACCCTGAAAAAGATCAGGGAGATGGGCGTGAGCCATATCTGGTTTACAGGTATCATCCGTCATGCCACTCAGACCGACTATTCTGCTTATGGCATCCCCCGTCAGCATCCCGCTGTAGTGAAGGGTAGGGCAGGTTCGCCATACGCCATTACCGACTATTACGATATCGACCCAGACCTGGCTGTAGATGTCAATCAGCGTATGCAGGAGTTTGAGGCTCTCGTGGAGCGTACTCATAAGGCGGGTATGAAGGTCATCATCGATTTTGTACCGAATCATGTTGCCCGCCAGTATCACTCCATCTGTAAGCCTGAGGGTGTGAAGGATCTTGGTGAGGGAGATAATCCCCAGAATGGTTTTGACCCGCAGAACAATTTCTATTATTGTCCGGGACAACGCTTTACACCATACTTCGACCTCTATCATGGTGAGGATGATCCATATATCGAAGAACCCGCCAAGGCTACTGGTAACGATTGTTTCCACAACGCACCAGGCATAAACGATTGGTATGAGACGGTGAAACTAAACTACGGCGTTGATTACTATGCCGGGCGAGTGGGGCACTTCCAGCCCATTCCTGATACATGGGGTAAGATGACCGACATTTTGATCTTTTGGGCTCACAAAGGAGTCGATGGCTTCCGTTGCGATATGGCCGAGATGGTGCCAGCCGCCTTCTGGCAGTGGGCTACCGACAAGGTGAAGTTCGCCTATCCCGACAAGATATTCATCGGTGAGGTGTATAATCCTGCAGAGTATCGCAACTACCTCGCTGCCGGTTTTGACTATCTCTACGACAAGGTAGGTATGTACGACACGTTACGTGAGGTGATGCGAGGCAATTACTCTACTCACGCCATCACTGGGGCCTGGCAGGCTACTGATGATATTCGTGACCACATGCTCTACTTTCTTGAGAACCACGACGAACAGCGTATCGCCAGTACCTTCTTCGCTGGTGATGCTCAGAAGGGAATCCCCGCTCTTGCAGTATCGGCTCTGCTTCATCAGAATCCGTTGATGATTTACGCCGGACAGGAGTATGGTGAGAAGGGTATGGACAAAGAGGGTTTCAGCGGTAACGACGGACGTACGACAATCTTCGACTATTGGAGTGTGGATACCCTTGTGCGTGCTGCCAACAGAAAACTCACGCCTGCCGAGAAACGTCTGAAAGATACTTACGATAAGATCATTGGTATCGTCCGTAGTGAGAAGGCTGTAACGGACGGTGTGTCTTTCGACCTGATGTATGTTAATGGTGACCTCCATCGACAGTATGCCTTTATCCGGAAGGCTGGTAGCGAGGTACTCCTTGTCGTTGCCAACTTCGATAGTGTGTCAGCAATAGCCAATGTCACCATTCCTGCTCACGCTTTTGATTATCTGAAACTCAAGGAAAAGAACGTGCTGGCCACAGAATTGCTTTATGGTAATAAGGTGAAATTTTCCCTGAAGTGCGATGAGGCTGTTACGGTATGCGTAGATGCTCTGAGTGTGGCTATACTTAAATTTAAGGCATAGATTATAACGATGGACTACGAACTTAACGACCATAATAAATCAGAGTTCCCTCCTGCTCATACGGCAGAACATCTACTGAACCAGACGATGATACGCATTTTCGGCTGTGAGAGGAGTTATAATGCCCATGTAGAGCGAAAGAAAAGCAAGATGAGTTTCTATCTCGACCATAAGCCCTCGCGTCAGGAGGAAAAAGAGATAGAACAACGTATGAATGATCTTATCGATGAAGATCTCCCTGTGACCTTCGAGTTTGTTATGCGTGAAAATCTTCCAGAGGGAATCTCTCTCGACCGTTTGCCTGATGATGCCTCTGACACGATCCGTCTGGTTCGTATTGGCGACTACGATGTCTGCCCCTGCATCGGAAAACACGTCAGGAGCACATCGCAAATCGGGCGCTTCGAGATGCTTGGTACCAATTGGGACGAGAAGGAACGATCGTTTAGAGTTCGCTTTAAGATTGTATAAACAATAAATCCTGGCCAACTGGTCAGGATTTATTATTATTCTTCGGACTTGGGTTGGTTGATGTCGAGTTTCATGAATATGGGGTAGTGGTCGGAGTAGGTTAGTTCCTTCTTGTAATAAGTCATACCCTTGAGCACCTTGTCATGGAAGATGTAGTCGATTCGTACGTTCTTCTTGCCACCACGGTAGGTGTACATATAGCCGCTACCACACTCTTTGAAACCATCGACCTTGTCGCCAAGCATCGTGTTATAGACGTAAGAGTAGGGGACATCGTTGAAGTCACCGCAGACGATGATGGGCACTTCCGATTCGCGCATATCCATCGCCAACACATTAGCCTGGCCTGCACGTGCCATCATGCCGATCGTATAGTTGCCATAGAGGGCACGGAGTAGTCTGTTGCTCTCCACTTCCATACCGGTGTTGACCTGTGTCTTGGCAGCACGGTGCATGGTTCCGCTGATACCAGTTGTTTCCAAGTGAGCGTTATAGATGCGAATGACCTGATCCTGCACTTTTACCTCAACCCACATGGCGCTGTTGTTGGTCATTTCGAAAGGAATATTTTTCGAACGTACAATGGGATAGCGACTATAAATAACCATGTCGCCCTGTCCTGTGACCATATAGGGGAAGTATTCTTTGTAGGAGTCGGAGTTCTTCTTATCACCACTCTGGTCGGAATACTCCTGGAAGCAGCAGATATCGACTTTCTGCTTCTTCATCTCGGAGAGGATGTCCTGCGCCATAAAGCCGGAGGCCTCTCGTCCGAACAGGGCCACGTTGTAAGTGGCAATCTTCAGGCCTGGCTGTTTCTCTACGGCCTCGTCGGGTTCGCCGAACTGATAGAGTGTTCCGATGTAGGGGATACAGCATAGCAGGGTGATGAACGGCATGAGAGCCCAGTGCCAACGGCGCATGATGAGCCAGTAGAGCAGCAGGACGGCATTGCCGATAATGAGAACAGGTAGGGCATATACCAAAAGCGAACGTGCCGTGTTACCGGCAGGATTGACGTTTCCGCCGAACAGTCCTACAAATGTAAAAATCATCATCAGGGCGGTGATGATGAGGATCATGAATGAGAAATACTTCTGTACTGCAAGTTTACCCATATGCTTATAATGCTTGTATTAGTCTGCGTATTTTTTGACCACCTCGATAAGGTTCTCCACACGGAAGGGTTTCGACATGAACTCATCGCAGCCGGCGGCCTTTGCTTCACGGATATTTTCATCGAAGGCATAGGCACTGAGGGCAACGACGGGGGTGTTGTGAGATACTTCCTTGATGATGCGGGTGGCATCGAGGCCGTTCATTCCCGGCATGCGGATGTCCATCAGAATCATGGCGGGATGCTCGTCTTCGTTCATCTGTACGGCTTCAATACCATTGTGGGCGCGAATGAGGCGATAACGTTTCTGGAGCACAATCTTTACCAGTTCGTAGTTACTGTCCTCATCTTCTGCCACGAGGATAGTCTTCATATTCGCCATCGGGCGCTCGCTGACGCGGATGGTGCGTACGTTGGTGGATGTCGTGGTGCTCTCTGGGCTGATGCCGCCCACGGTACCCTCAAAGGGCAGGACAAAGGTGAAGGTGCTACCCTTGCCCACTTCTGACTCAACACGGATGGTGCCGCCCAGTTTCTCGACGATAATCCTACAGAGCGCTAGTCCGAGGCCGAAGCCTTGATTCTGTGCAGCGTCGCCAGATACGTATGTGTCGAAGATATGTTCCTGTAGTTCTGGTGCAATACCTGTGCCCGTGTCTGCCACGAAGAACTCAACGTTCTGCATCTCGTTGATAAGCCTGTAGCCGTAGGTGATCCTACCAGAAGGGGTATGCTTCAATGCATTGCTGATCAGATTTGAGAATACCTGTGTCAGACGGTTGGCGTCGGTCTTCATCATCGCTGATAATATGGGCTTGTCCCACTCCAGTTTCAGGGTGTCTGGGCAACGGAACTTGAATATCTGGATGATACTCTCACACAATTGGTTGAGATCCGTCATATCCTTCCTGATGGCTATATCTCCCGATTCCACACGTGAGAGGTCGAGAATCTCATTGACGAGACTACCCAGTCGCTGGTTGTTGCTCTCAATGATTTGAAAATATTTCATGCGCTCCTCTTCGGAGTCGGTTTCCACAAGAACACGTGAGAAACCCTCGATTGCATTCAAGGGAGTACGAATCTCATGGCTCATATTAGCCAGAAAGAGAGACTTCATCTGACTGGCTTTCTCAGCCTTCTGCGCCTTCTCTTCGTACTCTTTGAGTTTCTTGTTTGCAATTTCGAGTTGCTCTGTTGCCAGTTTTAGCCTTCTGTTTACATCGGCAAATTTCTGCAGCAATATCTCTTTCTCACTTTGTTCCATTGGCTTTTTGATGCTCTTTCCTTCGATACAAAAGGTTTTAATTAGCCTATTTGGGTACAAAAGTAAGAAAAAAAATTAGAAAAACAAAAAAAACGAGGTTTTTTTCAACTTCTTTTTGCTTTTTCCCATGCACCGCTGTTTCTGTGGCTTCTCAGATAAGCCATCCCTCTGAATACATTCAGGTTCATAAATACGAAATAATAAGCGGTATAAAGCAGTTTATTACGGTGGCCTCGCTCGCTCAGGATGTACCCCAACAGGGCTGCAAGATAGAATAGCAGTTGCATGATGAGCATGATAGTAAAGAAACAACCTGCTCCCATAACGACAAGTACGGCGTTGATAATGAGCAACAGAATCATAGCTATCGGCGTAACACTCCAACGCAACACACGGTGACTGATATACTGGAAGGCTACTAATGGCTGGCGGAAGGGATTCAACATCTTACGGAGCCACCAGATGCTCTGCAGTCCACCTGCTGCGATACGGCGCTTGCGCTTCGACTCCTCGTGGATGTCGGCAGAACCGTACTCTAAGGCGTAGGCATCAGGGGCATAGGCGATACGATGTCCCTCATCGACAACATACATCGACATCATAAAGTCGTCGAGCAAGGCATTATCGGGCACATCGCGACAGAGTTTCGGGTCCATCGCATAGAGTTCGCCGGCGGCTCCCATCGTGGAATAGAGTTCGCTGTCCCATTTCTTCAGCGTGCTCTCGTAGCGCCAGTAGAGTCCTTCGCCCTCAGCAGCCATCTCGCCTTCCTTACGGGCTGCTACACGTTTCTCGCCACTGACACATCCTACGGTCTTGTCCATAAACAGTCGTGCTATCTCCTTCATGGCACCACTGTTGATCATCGTGTTGGCATCGGTAAAGGCCACATACTGGGTCTTGATTTCACGTAGTCCATGCTTCAGGGCTGCTGTCTTGCCACGCCGTTCAGGACTATAGACGATGTCAACTTCAGGGTAGGCAGCCAACAGTTCGTTGGTACGGTCGTTGCTGCCATCGGTCACCCACATTACCCTGAACTTATCCTTCGGATAGTCCAGGGCACGGGTGTTCTCCATTTTCTCTGCCACTACGTCCTGTTCATTGTAGGCACAAATCATGAGTGTCATCGTGGGCAGTTCTTCATCCGTGGGCATGGGGGTAGGAGTGGGGCTCCCTTTTACAAGCCGCTTGATACGGATGATGAGATACAGCAATATTCCATAGCCTAAATAGGTATAGAACACGATGAACAGACAAACCCAGAACAGAACTTTTAGTGTCAGCATAATTACGTCGTTTCAATTTCCTCCTGCATGTCGATGAACTGACGGTCTGCATCATAGAACTCATATTGCAAGAAAGCCAGTTTCTGTGACGGCACGATGCGCACGCCTAAACCGTACTTCATCTGCCATTTCATCTTCAGGCTCACAACGCCCTTATTGATGTAGGCTGCGACGTAAGGGTGTACGTGTAGGTAGAACTTGCGGATTCCAATATTGTTGACCAGGCGGTCAATTTTGCTCTCTAACTGGTCTGTAAACAGGATGCTGGATTTGATTTTCCCAGATCCATGACAGGTGGGGCATGCTTCTTCGACATTGACATCCATAGCGGGGCGCACCCGTTGACGGGTAATCTGCATCAGTCCGAACTTCGAGAGTGGCAGGATGTTGTGCTTGGCGCGGTCTTTCTGCATGTTCTTGCACATCCGTTCGTAAAGCATCTGACGGTCTTCTGCCAGTTTCATGTCCACGAAATCCACTACGATGATTCCTCCCATATCCCGTAGTCTCAGTTGACGTGCCAGTTCGTCGGCAGCCCCGAGGTTGGTTTCCAGTGCGTTGGCCTCTTGTCCGTTGTCTTTCTTTACACGGGTACCGCTGTTTACATCCACCACGTGCATGGCCTCAGTATGCTCGATAATGAGATAGGCACCATGCTTGTAGTTGACGGTCTTGCCGAATCCTGACTTGAGTTGCTTGGTGACACCGAAATTGTCAAAGATAGGCACCGTACCATTGTAGAGTTTTACGATGTCCTTCTTTTCTGGGGCAATCAGTCCGACGTAGTCGCTCACTTGGTGATAGATCACCTCGTCGTTGATGTGAATGCCGTCGTAGGTGGGATTGAACAGGTCGCGCAGCAGTGCTACAGCCCGGCTCTGTTCTTCAAAGCACAGTTGTGGACGCTCTGTCGTCTTCTGTACCTTGGTGATGGCGTCTTCCCAGCGTTTCAGCAGGATTTTCAGTTCGGCATCGAGTTCGGCAGCACGCTTGCCTTCAGCCACGGTGCGTACAATCACACCGAAGTTCTTGGGCTTGATACTCTGGATGAGTTGCTTCAAGCGGCTTCTTTCCTCGCCCTTCTTGATTTTTGTCGAAACCGAAACACTATCCTCGAATGGTATCAGCACCAGAAAGCGTCCGGCAAAACTGAGTTCGCACGTCAGTCGAGGCCCTTTGGTGTTGATGGGCTCCTTCACAATCTGAACCAGCAGTTCCTGTCCTACCTTCAGCGTGTTGGCAATGCTGCCGTCTTTCTTCAGGATAGGTTGGATGGTGGCTTTCTGGATGGGATAGAGTTTCTTCTTGTCGCTCGCTACCTGTTTCAGGTATTTTTCATAAGAGCTAAATTGAGAGCCCAGGTCAAGATAGTGCAGGAATGCTACGCGTTCTGCGCCGACATCGACAAAACAGGCGTTGAGTCCGGGCATCAGTTTCTTCACCTTTGCCACATAGATGTTACCCACCGAGAACGAGGCCGTGCGCTGCTCCTTCTGGTATTCCACCAGCGTCTTGTCTTCGAGCAGGGCAATCGAGATGTCCTTCGGCTGCACATCAATGATTACTTCGCTTGTCATTTGTCGTTAATTTTTCTTGACGGGGTTAAAAACTCAAAAAGGGTGTGTCGCAATCCTTCTCGGATCTGCTGGCACACTCCTTTCATTTTTCTTGCTGCGTGCAATCGCCTCGCTTACTTGCTCTTATGGCGATTCTTGCGCAGTCTCTTCTTACGCTTGTGAGTAGCCATCTTGTGGCCCTTCTTCTTCTTTCCGTTTGGCATAACTTTATTTAAATTATTTATTACTTCATCTTTGAGATAAAACTCTTCGAGGGCTTGAATGCGGGGAAGTCATGGGCCTCGATGACCAGTGTCGTGTTCTTCGAAATGTTACGGGCGGTCTTGGCGGCGCGATGCTTGACGGTGAATGTACCGAAGCCACGCAGATAGACATTTTCCTTCTTTCCTGCCAGACTGGTGCGGATTTCTTCCATGAATCCCTCTACACAAGCGGCTACATCCTTGTATGGGATGCCGGTCTCCTCTGTAATGTTCTTAATGATCTCTGCCTTTGTCATTTTTCTCTTTTTCTCTATATATTAATAATGTGTAAACCTATAAATCTTCGATTTTGGACTGCAAAGTTACTAATTTTCAGTCTATTACCGAAATATTTCCCGATTTTTTTTCGAAAATTATGAAATTTGATGTCTTATACGTAAAAAGTGCAAATTTGCGTATGAAACTGAACAAATTATCCATCTCGGCTGTTGTCATCTCAGCGATGTTTCTGGTCTGTGGTTGTTCCGGAGGTCAACAGCAACCTCGTGCCTATTCGTCGGACCTGACCAGTGCCGACAGTGTTGCCATCCGTATGGGCGACTATACATTGATGATGTATCACAGCGACCGTCTGGGTTTCGATATCAATTATCCCTCTTTTCTTGTGCATCAGGACCTGCCCGACGAGGTAGGCATGCAGGAATTGTTTATGATGGACGACGTGTCGGTCAGCGTGATGGTCGATTCACTGGCAGGTATGATGCGCAGTTCCGGACAGATGATGATGGGTATGGGTGCTGAACTTCTGGAGGTCGGCGACGACTACAGCATCCACCAGGGCACCGACGATAAATGGGAGTATTATGGTAAAGTCATCGACAGCGATTCGCTGCGACAGGTCACCGTCATGCTCCGTTATTATCCGGAACACGCTGATGCCGTGGAACTCCTGAAAGAGTGGGTGAGGGGTTTTGAAGTGAATGGAAGATAAAGAGAAGTTAAAGGGGAAATAAAGGGAAGTTAAAAGGACATTACTATTGCACTTGTAGAAGTCGCAAACATTTGTCCCTTTAACTTCCTTTTAACTTCCTAGAGCCGCAGGCTCGATAATATCCCTTTAACTTCCCTTTATTGTACGGGAATCTTGTCGATTCGTTTCTGATGACGGCCGCCTTCAAACTCGGTGGTGAAATACTCGTCCATGATGGCACGAGCCGTATCTTCGTCGATGAAGCGTCCGGGCATCACCAATACGTTGGCATTGTTGTGCTGACGAATCAGGTGGGCAATCTCAGGTATCCAGCAGAGACCTGCACGGATGCTCTGGTGCTTGTTCAGCGTCATGTTGATACCCTCGCCGCTGCCACAGATGGCGATACCTGGGAACACTTCGCCCTTCTCGATACCTTCAGCCAGTGCGTGACCGAAGTCCGAGTAGTCGCACGAATCCTCAGTATAGGTGCCGTAGTCTTTATACTCGTATCCCTTCTCCTCGAGATACTTCTTTACGAATTGTTTTAAGGCAAAGCCAGCGTGGTCACTGGCAATGCCGATAGTCTTTATTTCCATCGTCTTATCCAATGTACTGCATGATGATATCTACAATCTCGTCTTCTGTCTTACCATCGGCAGAGATGACAATGTCATAGTTACGAGTGTCATAGCGCGACGACTTGGTGAACTTCTTCACATAGTTCTCACGCATCTTGTCCACTTTCTCAATGGTCTGACGGGCTTCGTCCTCAGACATGTTCTGTTTGCGCATCACACGCTCAATGCGGAACGGCATAGAGGCCTGAATGAGAATGCTCAGGCGGTTGGGATGATTGCGGAACACATAGAAACCTGTACGTCCAGCCACGATGCACGACTCGTTGTCTGCTAAATGGCTGAAGATTTCAGTTTCCACCTTATACATGTCGTCGGTGGTCACCAAGTGGTACACATCCATAGGGGGATGGGGCACGCTGTTTATCTCGCCCATTCTTTCTCCCATATAGATGGCTGAGTTCAGCAACTCGCGCCACCAGGAACTGTTACCACCCTTCACCTTCTCCACCTCTTCGGCACTGATATTGAACTTAGTCTTCAGTTCATTGATGAGCCACTTGTCGTAGAAGGTTACACCCAACTTTTCTGCCAACTTGCGGCCTACAGTGCGACCGCCACTACCCAACTCACGATTGATAGTAATGATAAATTTTTCGTTTTTATTCATAATTTTTTATTTTATTAATGTTCATTGATGTGTTGTGGCGGTCGCTCAGACACTCGCTTCTTGACTCAGAGGATCAAGCAAGCAGTTTCTTAACTTGTTCGTAAACGTTCTGGCCGGTGAAGCCCAGCTTCTCGTCAAGCACCTTGTAAGGAGCAGAGAAACCGAAGCTCTCGAGACCCCATACGGTACCATCGGCACCTACCAGACCTTCAAGGTTCACGGGCAGACCAGCGGTCAGACCGAACTTCTTCTTACCAGCGGGCAGTACGCTCTGCTGATACTCCTTGCTCTGGCTGCGGAACAGACCCTCAGAAGGAACGCTGACGATGCGCACCTTCACGCCATCCTGACGGAGCAGGGCAGCACCAGCCTCGAGGGTAGAAACCTCAGAACCGGAAGCCAACAGGATCACGTCGTAGTTCTCATCGGAACCAGCGACGACGTATGCACCCTTCGTAGCCTGATTGTAGTCGTTGCCCTCGGGCAGCATCTCGATGTTCTGGCGAGAGAAGATGAGTGCAGTCGGGGTGTCGATATTCTCCATAGCCATGCGCCAGCAAACAGTTGTCTCTTCAGCGTCGGCAGGACGAACGACGAGTACAGAATTCTTGCCGTGATGGTTCTTCAGCTTCTCCATCAGGCGGATCTGTGCCTCCTGCTCAACTGGCTCGTGGGTAGGACCATCCTCACCAACACGGAAGGCATCATGCGTCCAAATGAACTTAACTGGGAGCTCCATCAAAGCAGCCATACGAACGGCGGGCTTCATGTAGTCAGAGAATACGAAGAAAGTACCGCAAGCGGGGATCACACCACCGTGCAGAGCCATACCGATACAGCAGCAAGCCATTGTGAGCTCAGCTACACCAGCCTCGAAGAATGCACCGCTGAAGTCGCCACGAACGATGTCGTGAGTCTTCTTCAGGAAGCCGTTAGTGTTATCTGAGTTGCTCAGGTCGGCAGAAGCACAAATCATGTTGGGCACCTGCTCAGCGAGTTGACCCAGAACGGTTGCAGATGCGTTACGTGTAGCGCAACCAGCCTTCTGCTCCACCTTGCTCCAGTCAATCTTCGGAGCCTTGCCGCTGAACCACTCCTCGAGCTGCTTGGCCTGTACGGGATGACCCTTGGCCCACTCAGCCTTCTCAGCGTAGCGCTCAGCCACAATCTTCTTCAGTTCCTCAGCACGCTTTGCGTACAACTCTTTCACCTCGGGGAAGATCTGGAACGGATTCTCAGGATCAGCACCCAGGTTCTTCATCGTGTTGATATAGGCGTCGCCACCGAGCGGTGCACCGTGTGTTGCGCAGTTGCTCTCGTAAGAAGATCCGTCAGCCTTCTTGGCACCCTTACCCATGATACAATGTCCGATGATGAGTGAAGGACGCTCCTTCTCAGCCTGAGCCTTCTTGATGGCCTCACGGATCTGATCCACGTTGTTACCGTCGATCTTCTGAACGAACCATCCCCATGCCTCATACTTCTTGGCGGTATCCTCGCAGGTCACCACCTCCGTACGGGTAGAGAGCTGGATATCGTTGGCGTCGTAGAACATGATCAGGTTGTCGAGTCCCAGATTACCGGCGATACGGCCAGCACCCTGAGAGATCTCCTCCTGCACACCACCGTCGGAGATATAGGCGTAGATGGTCTGGTTCATCACGTTGCCCAGACGAGCCTTCAGGAACTTAGCAGCGATAGCAGCACCCACGGCGAAGCAGTGACCCTGTCCGAGAGGACCGGATGTATTCTCGATGCCACGCTCAATCTCACGCTCGGGGTGACCGGGCGTTACAGAACCCCACTGACGCAGGTTCTTCAGATCCTCCAGCGTATATTTGCCGATAAGGGCAAGTTGGCTGTAGAGCATCGGAGCCATGTGACCCGGGTCGAGGAAGAAACGGTCACGTCCTTCCCATGCAGGATTTTCAGGATCATAGACTAAGAATTCACTGTACAGGGTGTTAATGAAGTCTGCACCACCCATAGCGCCGCCGGGGTGACCCGACTTTGCCTTCTCAACCATCGAGGCAGCGAGGATACGGATGTTATCCGCTGCACGATTCATAACTTTGTTGTCGTTCATAATGAGTTTATTATGTTAAAATGTTAATGTGCGTGCAAAGATACACAAAAGTTTTGACTCTACCAAATAATTGAAGAGTTTTTATTGGCATTATTTTACTTTGATACAGAGCATGGTCTGGTCGTCGCTGGGTTCGGCATCGCCGACGAAGGTGGCAACGGCTGCACTGGCTAGATCGATTGTCTGACGGGCATTCGCGAAGGGGCGGCTCTTGAAGAAATCGTGGAGTCGCTGTTCACCGAACTGTTCGTGTGAACTGTTCTCTGCCTCGGTGATCCCATCGGTATAGAGGAAAAGCGTACGGTCTTTGATATTATCGATGCTCTCGCCGACGAACTCCAGGTTGGGCCACAGACCGATGGGCGCATTCGACTCCATCTGGATATAGTTGGGCCGACAGGGCGCACTAGGCGATACTGGACGGTCTATTACCAGAGGTGCATTGTGTCCTGCATTGCAGTAGTTAAGACGGTATGTGCGCAGATCGATCTCGCCGATGAACAGCGTACAGAACATCCCATTCTCATTGTCGGAGGCCAGGGTGTCATTGAGTCGTGTGGCGATATATTCGGGTGGGAAACCTTCCTTAGCCACCAGACGGAACAAGTTGACGACAACCGACATGAACAGCGAGGCAGGTACACCCTTACCGGCAACGTCGCCGATGCAGAAATAGATTTTGTGCGACTGCATAAAGAAGTCATACAGGTCGCCACCCACTTCCTTGGCCGGGGTGATGGAGGCATAGAGGTCGATATCTTCTCGGTCGGGGAAGGGGGGGAAGATCCGAGGCACCATACCCATCTGGATTTCACGGGCGATGCGCAGTTCACTTTCAATACGCTCCTTGGCTGCCGTCGTCACTTCCAACTGGTTGTAGGCATCCTCAAGTTTCTCATGGGCAGACTCCAACTTCCCGTAGGCGGTTTCTATCTCCTTGGCATGTTTGTTGCGCCGGTGCAGATAGAACAATAGGAAGGTGATGACGATGGCGGCAATAATACCGATGGTACCCATGATGATATGGTGGATATGCTCACGGTGTTCCTGGTTGGCCAACCGCAGGTCCTTCATCTCGTTCTCGGCCTTGGCCAGGTCGAGTTGTACGCCGTATTCCGATGTGGCCTGTCTGGTCTCAGCCCTGTTCAAGGAGTCGGTGAAGTCCTTATAGACCTTATGGGCTTCATAGGCTTTCTGGTAGTCGCCGACAGCGGCCCAGGCTGAGGCGATAAATGCCAGACGGTTTCCCTTATTGCCCACCTTCATGGCGAGTTCCGGCAACTCGCTGTAACGACCGTTGACCCTGGCCTCATAGAAGTTGACGATGCCGCCTGTGGCATCTTGCAGACCTTGATCCTCAATCAGTTTCTTGCGTTTGGCATAGGCCTCGTTGAAGGCCTGCTTCAATGTGTTATCACCACGGTTTGCCATTGCCAATTCTCCTAATCCGAAGAGAAGGTAGTTATAGCCATGCAACTGGTGGATGGGCTGCACGCCCTTCTCAGCCAGTACCTTCTCCGCATATTCTACGGTCTTGTCGTAGTGATGGCGGTTATGCTCAATCTTGGCCAGACCGATATACTGGAAGGCGGCATTCTCACCCGGAATGAAACGGCGTTGGTAGTCGATGGCTTGGAGGTATGCCTTTTCTGCCTCGTCGATCATCCCGATGCCGCTCATCATGGTGGCATAGCAGTTGGAAGAGGTATAGAGCCCGTACTTACTGTCGTGCTTCTCGGCATAGGCCCGTTCCTCCTTGGCGATGGCCAGACCCTTCTCACGGCTGATCTTCGAGAAACTGTAATTAGCCTGATTGCTCCACGCCTTGTAGAAAGTCACCTCGTCGCCGGTCTTCTGGCAGAGTGCCTTCAGACTGTCAGTGGCACCCATGAACCGCTCTACACTGTCGGTGGAGAAGAACTGGTACATCACTTTCGTCAGCCGTTCTATCTCGGCAGCATCAGATGCCTTCTGCTTCGTATTCTGTGCCATCGCCGTCAGCGACAGCATCATTACCATTATATATATAGTATTTCTTCTCATCATATCTCATTTCTTTTTTCACAGGGGATTCTGACCCAGAAGGTGGAGCCTTTGTCCTCGCCTTCGCTATTCACACCGATTTCGCCGCCACAACGCTCTGCGATGGACTTGCTGATGGCAAGACCCATGCCGGTGCCTTGCACGAACTCATCGAGTTTCACGAAACGCTCGAAGACCGATGCCTGCTTCTCGGGGGGGATGCCCTTGCCGGTATCCTCGCAGAAGAGGTAGAGCTCTCCGTCCTGATATTGGTAGCCGAGTTTGATATGCCCCTCGGTGGTGAACTTCACGGCGTTGGTGATGAAGTTGTTGAGTATCTGCTGGATGCGCTCGATGTCGAGGGTGGTGTAGAGATGCTCATCGGGATTCTCCTTCTGGAATGCCACGTCGGGATTCTGTACGCGCTGGGCCAGTGTGATACAGATATCCTCAAACTCTTTGGCAAAGTCGATGGGTCGCGGCTCGATACTCAAGGCCCCCGCATCCATGCTCGATGCCTCGATGATATCGTTGATGAGTCGTTGGAGCATGTCGCTGGAGTTGCGGATGATACGCACGTATTCGGCACGCTCGGGGGAGTCGCCGAGGGCTTCGAGCACACTGGTGAAGCCGACGATGGCATTCAGCGGGGTGCGCAGTTCGTGGGTCATCGAAGCCATGAAGGCACTCTTCATGCGCACACTGTCTTCAGCCCGACGGGTCTCCTCAACCAGTTGCTGACGGGTGTTGGATATCCTCGTGATATCTGATGCAATGCCCTCATATCCAGTGATTTCGCCATTTTCGTTGATGACGGGGTTGAAGGTGATGTTGAATACTACACCGGGTTGTCCCTTGGAGGTTTGGATAAGGTGGATGACACGTGAGGTAGAGTCGTGGGTCGTACTATCATAGAGTATATCCATGAGCGCATCGCGGTCTTCCTCTGCCAGCATACGCTGGAAACGGGAGAACGAGTGGACGTACTCGGGCTTGTCGGGTGTGCGGCTAAAACTGATCTGCTCATTCCCGGAATCACTATACATGATGTAGCGTTCGCTGTGAAGGAGCAGGTATGCCAGTCGTTCGTGTTGCAGACGAATCTGTTCGTTGGTATTCCTGCATGCTCTTTTCAATAGTTGTATTTCCTTGCCGCGTTGGCGGTCCTGACTGATATCGAATGCCATGATCAGGTAACTGATCACATCACCTTCGGCATTGAAGAGTGGCTGGATGCTGCATTCGATATGTTTGTCGATGTCGAATTCGGGATAGAGCATGTGCTGGCAGAAGAACCTGTCCTCGCGGAAGCCCTGTTCGCAGACACCGCGGAAGATGGGCACGTCAAACATATTTACGGTTTCCCAGAAACGCTGGGCATCGTGGTCGGTATCCATGCCGTAGAGATCCTTCATGTTGTCGTTAAGTTCGGAGAGGAACCCGTCCTTGTCGTAGAAGGAGAGGGCCACGAAGGGCGCATTCGACAGCACCTGGTATTTGTGGATAAGGTTGCGGGCGGCCTGCTCTTCCTCCATCTCCTGCGTGACGTTGTGGATGGCGTTGACGATATAGGCGGGCTTGCCGTCGCTGTCGAGTTCGCAGATGGCGTGTCCGTTGAAGTTCAGCCATTCAGGCGACTCCGGCGTTCCTGCATTCCAGCGTTTGTCGAGTTCGAAGTTGCGCTCACGTCCGTCCATCAGACTCTGCATCTTCTGACGGAACTCCTGCTGCTGGTCCGGGTGGATGCGGCTGGTAAACTCGTCGAGCGTCAGGCCGCTGTCGGGCAGTATCTTTCCGTAGCGGTTGGTGAAGCGGTTGCGCTGGATGTCGTACTCCATGACGATGAAATTACCCATGTGGAGGGCGTGTGTCATCATCTCGTTGAGTTCGGTGAAGGAGCGGGTGGCGGTTTTCACGTGACTGTGGGCCAGACGGTTCAGGAAATACATGATGGCAGCGAGGGTGAGGATGCCGATGATGGCATAGAGCCAGGTGTAGTCGGTCTTTTCTTGGATGCGTTCGGGGTGGAACCATCGATCTTGGATGACGGCTATCTCGCCACGCTGTTTCAGTCGGGAGTAGTAGTCGTCGATCTGTTCGATGAGCGCCCGGTCGCGACCCACGACATGTATCTCGGAGATGGGGATGCCCACATCGTTGAGGGAGATACCCTCAATGTTCAACTCCTTGATCTTCCACTTCAACGGTTCCTCGCCCCAGACGAAGTACTTGTAGTCGCCGTGGAGCACGCCCAACAGGGCCACCTTCGGGGTCTGGAATTCCATGAATGAGGTGTTGCTGTTGGAGTCTCTGTCGAGGAAGTAGTTGGCTGAATAGTCGCCAGGCTTGAAGACGGCTCCCTCGCGTTCCAATTGGTGGAAGGTGACCATACCGGTGGAGTCGGCGTGGGTGGCCACGCGGATACGGTTGTAGTTGACGATGTTCTCTGAAACGACGTATGGGTCCTTACGGTAACGGCGGGCGTTGGCGAGGATGATGTCGGCATCGCCGCGCTCGAAGGTCTTCAAGGCCGTGCTCCACTCTTTCATCACGAACGTGACGGGGATACCTATCTCCTTCATCACGGCACGCATGATGTCGATATTGCTGCCGGCGGGCTCGCCAAGGTTGTTCATAAACTCATACGGCGGCTTGTCCCAGTCGCAAACCACGATCACCGGCCGCTGAGCCGTATACTTGTTGCTCAACGACTGCGCACACACCGTGAACAGTGAACAGTGAATCGTGAATAGTATGGCGAACAACTTCTTCATGGGCTACATCTGTTTTTTACGTTTAATGACGGATGCAGCACAGGGCAGCATGATATAAACCGTGGTGCCGGAGCCGAGTTCGGAACTGATCTCTACGGTACCGTCCATCTGTGCCACCAGTTCCTTGGTGATGGCGATGCCGAGCCCCTTCGTGTCCTGCGAGGCAGCCACGTTGCTCCTCTCGTTCATGCGGGCCAGCAGTTCCGGCGACATACCCTCGCCGGTATCGTCGATGGAGATGATCAGACGGCGTCCGATATACTCGTAGCGGGCGCGTACCACGCCGCTTGCCGTATGCTGGGCAGCATTGGCGGCTATCTGGTGGATGGCGTTGCCGAGTTTGTCCGCATCGATGTCCACG
>CAJODF010000061.1 GCA_905233555.1 uncultured Prevotella sp.
TCTAAGTATGCGCGACATCATCGAGGCCCTCAAGGCCGACACCGACCAGTTCCGCGACGGCGCCGAGCAGAACGACGACCTCACCATGCTCGCCTTCCGTGTGTCGTGATTAATTTCTCTGCTCTCATAAGTGAAGCCTTAGGGTTTAGAGATGGCAGGACGTGGGGCGAAAAAAGTAAGAATTTTAATGAAAAAAGTTTTAGAAATTAAAAATGACCTTACTGCGGCAGACCTCAACGGGTTCTTCGGAATCTGGTGAGGTTTTTACGATACGGATATTGAAGGTATCAGTGCCCTCTGACTCGCGATAGAACGACAGACTATCGCCGGCATGGGCCTCAGCCACGTAGGCAATCTCGAAGCGACGGATGCAGTGCTGGCGATACCAGTCAAGTGGCCAGAGGTCGAGCACGTGCTCAATGTACTTCACGGAGTTGATGTGACCATTGATGTCGACATCGTTGTATTGGGTATCGATTGTGCGGACGAACTCAGCATTTTCGGACATCTTGACACGTCCACCCTTGTCGATGGGGCATTCCTTGTCTTTCACAATCCAGTTGTTAATAGCGCCGTTGTCGATGGCAAAGATATCCGTGGGCTGGCGGCTCTCTGTGTCGATCATGGCCCAGATGCTGCGGCCATAGCCGTAGACCTTGCCATCCTCCCCCACTACACGGAAATTACGACTGGTAAAATAGCGCATGGCCGACTCAACCCATGTCTCCACATTAAACTTGGTATACATCTGCGGCATCTCCTCCATCTCGATGGCTAGGCGGGAGAGCACCCACGAACGCTGGATGGTCAGCAGATACTTCATGCCAAAACCACGGGCCGAGGAATGAAAGTCGGCAGCATTGAGCATATGGTTACCCAGATGCCCCATAAAGAGCCGCTGCGAGAAGTCGCAGTGAAACGGCTCAGCGAGAAATTCGTATGACCCTACTTTTTCCATGCGGTAGCAAATTTTTCACTTTTCACTATTCACTTTTCACTCCTTCTCCCTCTCCTCTAAGAATGCACTGACCTGTTCCTGCATGCCGCGGGTAACGGCAATGCGGCCGGAACGGGTATATTGCAACACACAACCAAAGGCATCAAGCGCACGGAACAACGAGATGATATCTTCTGTGATGCCATGTTTCATGACGATGGTATAGGTGGGGTTCACCTCAATGATATGCGCATCGAAGCGCCGGATGGTACGGGAGATCTCGGGATTCTCCAAGACCTTATCTGTGGCCAGTTTATAAAGACCTGACTCGCGGATGAAGAGTTGGTCGTCCGTGAAATAGTTGGCTTTCACCACATCGATCTTCTTCTCTATCTGACGGACGATCTTTACGATCTGGTCCTCGTCGCTGCTCCAGGCAGTGATGGTGTACTTATGCACACCAGGAGCCGACACGTTCAGACTCTCGATATTCACCTGACGACGGGTGAACACTGCCGTCACCTGATTCAGGATACCTGCCACGTTCTCAGAATAAACCAACAATGTATATAACTTCCTTTCTTCCTTCTTCATATCTCTTTCCACTTTCCTCTTTCCACTTTCCTCTATATTTCAAGCATCATTTTATCGACATCCATACCCGGAGGTGTCATCGGCAACACATTGTCCTCCTCCTTGATTTGACATTCCAGAATGAAAGGTCCATCGGTGGAGAGCATCTTCTTGACGGCATCAGCCAAATCCATGCGGTCTGAAATAGCCTGATATGGGATGCCATAACCCTGTGCGATAAGGGCGTAATCAGGGTTCATCATCTTGGTGAACGACTTGCGACGCAGCCAGAACATATCCTGCCACTGGCGCACATTGCCCAAGTAATGGTTGTTCATCACAATCATCTTGACAGGCGCCTTCTGCTCCATGATGGTGCCGAGTTCCTCGATACACATCTGGAAGCCGCCGTCGCCCATAAAGCAACAGACGGTGCGCTCGGGAGCCGCAAAGGTGGCGCCGATGGCGGCAGGCATGCCATAACCCATCGTGCCAAGGCCTCCGCTGGTGCAGATGCTGCGCTTGTGATGGTATTTGAAATAACGGGTGGCAAAGAGTTGATTCTGACCCACGTCGGTCACGAGGATGGCATCGTCGGGGGCCTGTTCTGCCACCGCATTCACCACTTCGCCCATCAACAGCGGGCCCTCGGTGGGATGGATGGCGGGCTCGATGACCTTCGTTCGTTCCATCTCATCAAGCGGCTTGAACGAATCGCGCCACGCCTGATGGTTATTCTTATTCAAAAGAGCCGTGATGGCAGGGAGTGACTCCTTACAGTCGGCCACCACAGCCACGTCGGTCTTCACATTCTTATCTATCTCCGAGCGGTCGATGTCGAGGTGGATGATCTTCGCCTGCTTGGCGTAGGTCTTCAGGTTACCCGTCACACGGTCGCTGAAACGCATACCGACGGCAATGAGCACGTCGCACTCCTGTTCCTTCAGGTTCACGGCGTAATTGCCGTGCATGCCGAGCATACCGACATTGAGCGGATGGTTCGACGGCAGGGCCGAGAGACCCAGCATCGTACGACCGGCAGGGATATCGGCTTTCTCGAGGAAGGCCTTCAGTTCACCCTGGGCATTACCCAGTTCCACGCCCTGTCCGACGAGCGCCAGGGGCTTCTTGGCATTGTTGATCAGTTCTGCGGCCTGGCGCACGGCCTCCTTCTCGAGTTTGGGATAAGGCACGTAGGAACGGATGAAATCCACCTTCTGCGGGTTGTACTCTATCTCCCCGACCTGGGCGTTCTTAGCAAAGTCGAGCACCACAGGACCCGGGCGACCCGTCCGTGCGATATAGAAAGCACGGCTCACGGCCCACGCCACATCCTCAGCCCGACGAATCTGGTAACTCCACTTGGAGATCGGCTGCGAGACACCCACGAGATCAACCTCCTGGAAGGCATCCGTACCCAGGGCAGAGATGGGCACCTGTCCGGCGATGACGACGATCGGCGTGGAGTCGAGCATGGCATCAGCGATACCCGTGAGGGTGTTTGTCACACCGGGGCCACTGGTGACCAAGGCGACGCCCACCTTACCCGACACTCTGGCATAGCCTTCTGCAGCATGGGTGGCACCCTGCTCGTGGCGCACCAGGATATGGTCGAAACATTTCTTCTCGCCTCGTGTATAATCGAAGAGCGCATCATAGACGGGCATGATAGAGCCGCCGGGGTAGCCAAAGATGGTGGTTACCCCTTCTGCCTGCAGGGCTCGCATCAGCGCCTTCGATCCTGTAATTTTATCCTTCATATTCTTTTGAAGTTAAAGAGAAGTTAAAGAGAAGTAATCGAGCCTATGGCTCTTGGAAGTTAAAGGGACATTACTTTTGCCCTTGTGGAAGTCGCAGCACATTTGTCCTTTTAACTTCCCTTTAACTTCCTTATAACTTCCTTTCCATTCCATTAATCTTTTAATATTCTTATACCTCCTTTATCCGCAGACGACACGCTTTGGGCGTAGGCGCGGAGGGCCTTGGAGACCACACGGTTACGCTTCAGGGGCTGCTGCGGACGGGCTGCGAGTTCTTCGTCGGAGAGTTTCACGCTAATGCTGCGCGAGGGAATGTCGATGACAATAATGTCACCATCCTTGATCTTGCCGATATTTCCGCCATTGGCTGCCTCAGGCGAGATATGTCCGATGGAGAGGCCTGATGTGCCGCCGGAGAAACGACCGTCTGTAATCAGCGCACACTCCTTGCCGAGGTGCATCGACTTGATATAGGATGTGGGATAGAGCATCTCCTGCATACCAGGACCGCCCTTCGGACCCTCGTGGGTAATCACCACGCAGTCGCCGCTCTTCACCTTTCCACCGAGAATGCCCTCGCAGGCGTCCTCCTGGGAGTCGAAGCAGACGGCAGGGCCTTCGAAGTGCCACAGGCTTTCATCGACGCCAGCGGTCTTTACCACACAGCCGTCCTGAGCGATATTGCCGAAGAGCACAGCCAGTCCGCCGTCCTTGGTGTAGGCATGCTCGAGGTCGCGGATACAGCCGTTGGCGCGGTCGGTATCGAGTGTCCCCCACTCTTCCGACTGGGAGCCCATCTTCGTGGAGAAGCGATTGCCGGGAGCCGACTGGTAGATACGATTCGCCTCAGCATCTACTGAGCCATCGACAATGCTGTATTTCTTCATGGCCTCAGCCAGCGTCATGCCATCCACACGGACAGCAGAGCCATCAACGAGGCCGCCCTTACTGAGTTCATTCAGAATGCCGAGGATACCACCAGCGCGGCCACACTCCTGAACGCTGTATTTCTGCGTGTTGGGAGCCAATTTGCAGAGGCAGGGCACCTGACGGCTCAGCGCGTCGATATCCTTCATCGTGAAGTCGGCACCAGCCTCCTGAGCCACAGCCAACAGATGGAGCACGGTATTCGTAGAGCCACCCATCGCAATATCCAGTGACATCGCATTCATAAAGGCCTTGCGGGTAGCGATGCTGCGAGGCAGCACGCTCTCGTCGCCGTCCTCGTAATAGGCAAAGGCATTCTTCACCACCTGACGGGCAGCCTGCTTGAAGAGTTCGATACGGTTGGTATGGGTAGCAAGGATCGTTCCGTTGCCCGGCAATGAGAGGCCAATAGCCTCCGTGAGTGAGTTCATCGAGTTGGCAGTAAACATGCCCGAGCACGAACCGCAACCAGGACAGGCACAAGCCTCAATCTCCTTCATCTCCTCATCCGACACAGAAGGATCGGCACCTTTCACCATCGCCGTAATCAGGTCGGCATTCTCGCCACGCCAGCGTCCAGCCTCCATGGGGCCTCCACTACAAAAGACGGTGGGAATATTCAGGCGCATAGAGGCCATCAGCATGCCAGGTGTCACCTTGTCGCAGTTCGAAATGCAAATCATGGCATCGGCCTTATGGGCATTCACCATGTATTCCACGCTATCAGCAATAATATCACGCGAAGGCAGCGAATAGAGCATACCGTCATGCCCCATCGCGATACCGTCGTCGATGGCAATGGTATTGAATTCGGCTGCGAAACAGCCCATCTTCTCTATCTCGGCTTTTACGATCTGTCCGATCTCATGCAGATGCGTATGTCCTGGTACAAACTGCGTGAACGAATTGACAACAGCGATAATCGGCTTGCCAAACTGCTCCTGTTTCATACCTGTGGCCACCCATAATGCCCGGGCACCGGCCATTCGTCTTCCTTCCGTGCAAACTGCACTTCTCAGTTGATGTTTCATTGGTTGTGAGTTTAATTAGTGTGCAAAGTTACACTAAAATCCCCTAATTCCCAACATTTTAATCTTTTTTTTGAAGAAAACGTTTGGATTATTGAGATGAATGTTGTATTTTTGCAAACGAAAAATGATAATATCAAAAAACAATTAAATTCTTATTATATGAATATCGGACGGAGCATTAGGGAAGTGATGAAGAAAAAAGGAATGAGCGTGACCCAGTTGGCAAAGGAAATTCCTTGTGAAAGAACAAATGTTTATAACATCTTCAGCAGGAAGGATATCAGCACAAAACTGCTATGGAGGATTTGTGAAGTATTGGAATACAATTTCTTTGAGGAATTCTCCAATGATTACGCTAAGAAAAAACAAAGGAAATAAAAGGAAAACGGCCTGAGAATTAACTCAAGCCGTTTTTCTTATCTTATCTGTATTCACTACTCTTTTGACGTATCCGTGAATGTTGCCACGCGATTGAAATCGACCTCATCGAAGAGTTCATCTGTGGCGCCCATACCCTGGGTAGTCAAACGACTGGCAGAAATGCCATAGCGGCTGACGAGTGCATTTTTGACAGAAGTAGCACGAGCCTCCGACAGTTTCTGGTTCAACTCCGGATTGCCTTCAGGCGAAGCATATCCCTTGATCAGGATGTGCGACTCGGGGTGATTCTTCATATACTTGGCAATCATAGCCACGCTGGCCATCTGGGCAGCATCCACATTGCTCTTTCCCTGGCCGAAAATCACCGTCGGCTGAAGCACGTTGTTGTTAACCTTCACCACCTTTGTGACATTGTTCACGATGGTAGGCTTCACATTCTTGGCAGCCTCCAAAGAGTCCTCAAGGGCGCCGATCATACGGATGCCCTGGGCAATACGCTTGTCCTTTGCCACCAATTCTGCCTTCAACTCGTTGACGAAGGTATTCAAGTCGTCAATCTCTGTCTGGTCGCGCAGACTGGCAATCTTGAAGTTATGTGTGCCGTTACTATTACCAAACTTGTAATTGATGCCGACGGCCAACTGCAGGGCAGAAGTATTCACATCGAATCTGATACCTCCATCATCTTGCGACATGTAATAATTGATGGATGGTTCTATATAGACCTGCCAAGCACGGGCTTTATCCAGATTTAAGACAAAGTCCAGTCCAAACTTCGACACCAGATTACTGTATTTGTAAACAGAATCAAAAATATAATTCCAGCCAAGACCTCCAAGGGCAACGACCTCAAAACAACGAGGTTCTCCCTGATAGCCACCAAACCAGTTGCTCAGGTTCAACGTACCAAGGAAATCAACATTCACGCCCTTCAGAGTTTTTTCCCGACTGAATTCAAAACCTTTATCACGGAGAAACAAATCTCCTTCCACGGCCCAACCTACAACAGGCGTCCAATAACGTCCGAAACGAACGCCGACAGAGGGATTCAGGTTACTAAAGAAACTATCGTTATGGGTCGTCTTTGAATGAACGGCACCATTGACACCCACATACCAGTTGTCTGTGATCTTACTATCTTCAAGTGCTTGTTGTGAATATGCTGACTGCAGCGACATCATCGCCATAGCCAGCATAAATAGAGTCTTCTTCATAAATCCTTATTATTTGACTTCTTCAATAATCTTTGCGCCTTCCTTCAGGGCTTCCATGTTCAGGGGAATGAGGTCGTGATGGCGCTCGGGAAGTGTCTTCTTCAGAGCCTTCTCCACACCCTTGTCACTTACTACTGGAGCCACCTTCAGCAAACCGCCCAGCACGATCATATTGAACACCTTACCGTTCTTCATCTCGGCAGCCTTGTCCATCGCGTTGATCTCGTAGATGGTGATGTCCTTACGGGTAGGCTTGTTGATAATACCAAAACCATCGTAGATGAGGATACCGCCGGGCTTGATCTTCGGCTCGAACTTCTCCAACGAAGGCTGGTTCAGTACCACAGCAATGTCATACTTGCTGAGGATAGGCGAAGAGATACGCTCATCACTCACAATGACAGTTACATTGGCGGTACCACCACGCTGCTCAGGACCGTAGGCAGGCATCCAAGTCACCTCTTTATCCTCCATCAGTCCACTATAGGCCAAGATCTTACCCATCGAGAGCACGCCCTGACCTCCGAAACCACTAATTATTATTTCTTTCTTCATATTATATTGGTTCAGGGAGTTCAAGGAGTCAGGGAGTTCAAGGAGTTCAGGACATTACTTCAAAGGGTGAGACATTTGTCTTGGACTCCTTGTCTCCTTGTCTCCTTGTCTCCTATTTCATTGTTGTATCCTTTAAATCTCCCTTTGGATAGAAGGGGAACATATTCTCCTTCATCCATTCATTTGCCTTAGCAGGAGTCAGTTTCCAACCGCTGTTACAGGTAGAGACAAACTCCACGAGTGAAGAACCCTTGCCGGCCATCGAAGCCTCGAAAGCCTTACGCAGCGCCTTCTTTGCTTTCAGGATTGAGGCTACTGACTCTACACTCTGACGAGTGACGTAGCAAGTACCCTCGAGTCCGGCAGCGATATCAGCCATCTTCAGGGGGTAGCCATGCAACTGAGGATCACGGCCATAAGGACAAGTTGAGGTCTTCTGACCAATCAGCGTGGTAGGTGCCATCTGACCACCCGTCATACCGTAAATAGCGTTGTTGACGAAGATAATCACAATGTTCTCACCACGGTTCAGGGCGTGGATGGTCTCACAAGTACCGATACAGGCAAGGTCGCCATCACCCTGATAAGTGAACACCAGACGGTCCGGCCAACAGCGCTTGATACCAGTAGCCAGTGCGGGAGCACGTCCGTGGGCAGCTTCCTGCCAGTCTATATCTATATAATTGTACGCGAAGACGGCGCAGCCTACGGGCGATACACCTACGGCCTTGTCTTCCATACCCATCTCTTCGATGACTTCGGCAATGAGTTTATGCACCACACCATGACTACAGCCTGGGCAGTAGTGCATATTGTTGTCGTTCATCAGCGT
Organism: uncultured Prevotella sp.; assembly: GCA_905233555.1. Classification (GTDB taxonomy): domain Bacteria; phylum Bacteroidota; class Bacteroidia; order Bacteroidales; family Bacteroidaceae; genus Prevotella. The sequence goes on from CAJODF010000061.1 coordinate 8,211, forward strand.
CGGCTTCTTGCAGACGATGTTCTCTGGTTGAACTATTTGATTTCTATCCATAATTTTGAAGTTATCGAGCCTATGGCTCTTGGAAGTTAAAGGGACATTACTTATGCCCTTGTGGAAGTCGCAAAACATTTGTCCTTTTAACTTCCCTTTAACTTCCTTATAACTTCCTTTCCATTCCATTATTTCATTATCTTCTCTTTAAGCGCATCCACGATTTCTTCGGGATCAGGAACGATACCTCCTAAGCGACCGAACTGCTCAACGGGCACAGCACCATTCACAGCCAGGCGAACATCCTGTACCATCTGTCCGGCATTAATCTCAGCCACGAGAATACCCTTCACCTTCTTCGATAATGCCTCAATCTGCTTGATGGGGAACGGGAACAGCGTGATAGGACGGAACAAACCAACCTTGATACCCTTCTCACGGGCGATCTCCACACTCTTCTCAGCGATACGGGCAGCACTACCGAAGGCGACGATTGCATACTCAGCATCGTCCATCAGCTGCTCTTCATAGCGTACTTCGTTCTCCTGAATCTTCGCATATTTCTCCTGAAGGGCGATATTACGCTGTTCCATAATCTCGGGCTTCAGCTCGAGCGAGGTAATCACCACACGCTCTCTCCCACCCTTCGGCTTACCAGTAGAAGCCCAAGGACATTGCTTAATCACCTCCTCATCCGTACGACGGGGCTTATAGGGAGGCAGCACCACCTTCTCCATCATCTGTCCGATGACACCATCAGAAAGAATCATAGCAGGATTGCGATACTTGAAGGCCAGTTCAAAGGCGAGATCCACGAAATCGGCCATCTCCTGTACGGAAGACGGAGCCAGCACGATGACCTTATAGTCACCATTACCACCACCACGGGTAGCCTGGAAATAGTCACCCTGTGAGGGCTGGATGGTTCCCAGACCAGGACCGCCGCGCTGAACGTTCACAAACACGCCCGGCACCTCGGCACCAGCCATGTAAGTGATACCCTCCTGCATCAGGGCAACGCCAGGAGAACTCGATGAGGTCATCGCACGCTTACCAGCACCGGCAGCGCCATAGACCATGTAAATGGAAGCCAGTTCACTCTCAGCCTGAACCACCTGCATACCAGTGGTCTCCCAAGGCTTCAGCTCAGCCAGCGTCTCAATCACTTCACTCTGCGGAGTAATCGGATAGCCGAAATAGCCGTCGCATCCGCAACGAATAGCAGCATGGGCAATAGCCTCGTTGCCTTTCATCAATACAACTTCTCTCTTTTCTTCAGCCATAGATTAGTCCTCCACTTTTTTACGATACACGGTGATACAGCCGTCGGGACAGACGATGCCGCACGAAGCACAGCCCACACAGGCTTCTTCGTTGACAGCCTCCACATACGGATAACCGTGCAGATTCACTTTGTTGGCCAGTGCGATGACCTTCTGAGGGCATGCAATGATGCACAACTGACATCCTTTGCAACGCTCCGTATCCACCACAATAGCGCCTTTCATTTTTGCCATATTATCCTGTAATTAATGCATTAATTTCTGAAATTGGGTGCAAAGGTACGAATAAGTGAGCAAAATACCAAATAAAATTTGGATATTTTCGAACGAGAGTACCTTCGACGCAGTCAGAGATAGTCATAAAATAACAAATTGCAAAGAAAAAAGGGGTTTCTTTGCAATTTCACTTATTCCTTATTTATATGTACTATTACATCGCAAAGAAGTCGAAGAAATACATCACAGCCGCCTGTCGAGGATCGTTGAGATTCTCTACCTTACCTATAACAGAGCCATTTTTACGAATATCGCCATTCTTCTCAATCTTACCGACTATCGAGCCACCAATACGGACATCACCATTCGACTCAATCTTGCCAACGATACTTCCACGCTTGCGGATGTCACCGTTCTTCTCGATCTTACCCTCGATAGAGCCATTGACCCTGATATCGCCATTCGACTCAAAGCGACCCTTGATCGAACCATTGATACGTACATCGCCGTTCGACTCAATCTTACCAACAATCGAACCACCCTTACGCAAGGTCTGATCACCAGCATTCGCATTCACACAAACACCCACAAGCAGCACAAGTGCCACTACCAGTCTCATAATTAAGTTCTTTTTCATAATTCTCATTTTTATAAATACGATGCAAAGATACGCTTTTTTTTGTATATATCAATAATAATTTGTAATTTTGTGGCGTCAATCATCAATAATAGCAGAAAAATGAAAAAACGGATCGTTCTTATGCTCGCATGCCTGCTCACAGCAGGTTTGACTTTTGCCAAAGGTCACTGGGTAGGCACATGGGGTACAGCCCCGCAACTCGTCGAACGTCATAACAACCCGCCGGCACCAGGACTGGCGAATAACTCTCTTCGCCAGATCGTACAGGTGTCGATAGGAGGAAAGAAGGCGCGTCTGAAACTCACTAACGAGTTCAGTAAAGAAGCCACCGAGATCAAGGCCGTGGAACTGTCCATCGCCAAGACAGCAGGCAGCAATAGCGAGGTTGATGAATCCTCGACTGTCAGTCTGACCTTCGATGGCAAGGCATCGGTAGAAATCCCTGCTGGCGGAAAGGTCGTATCCGATCCCGTCAACTTCAAGATCGGCCCGCGCGAGAACGTAGCCATCACCATCCATTATGGCTCTGCATCATCAACCAGCGTAAGTGGACACCCTGGTTCACGAACCACTTCTTATCTGAAAGCGGGAAACACGACTGACTTCACGGATGCCGTCAAGACAGACCACTGGTACAATATACTGGCATTAGAGGTGGAAGCACCCCAAAAAGCAGGGGCTGTGGCCATCTTAGGCAATTCCATCACCGATGGACGTGGTTCCACCACCAATCAGCAGAACCGCTGGGCCGATGTACTCTCGCGTCGTCTATTAGGTAACAAGGCAACCCGTCAGGTGGGTGTGCTCAATATGGGTATTGGTGGCAATTGCGTACTCGGTGGAGGCTTAGGTCCTGCGGCCGTCAACCGCTATCAGCGAGACTTGTTCGGACAAGAGGGCGTGAAGTGGATCATCCTTTTCGAGGCTGTCAACGATTTAGGTTACGCACGTAACGGTGAACAAACGGCCGAGCGCATTATCAATGTCTATAAACAAATCATCCGTGAGGCTCATCAAAAAGGTATCTATGTCTTCGGCGCAACCATCACTCCATTCAAAGGCAACAATTACTACTCCGAAGGCCACGAGAAAGGTCGCAAAATATTGAACGATTGGATTCGCACCTCGGAAATGCTGGATGGCGTAATCGACTTCGACCAGGCTGTCCGCAATCCGCAGGATACAGAAGCTATGCAACAGCAGTTCCTTTTCGAAAACGACTGGCTTCACCTGAATGCGCAGGGTTACGAAACGATGGGCAATTGCATTGATCTGAACCTCTTCACCAAGACCAGCCTCATCCCCTCAAAATAAAGTAATCCCTGGGCCATTGAAGGCTCAGGGATTAATATTTCTGGCATATAAGAGATTATCTTGTAGGAGCACCAGCGGGTCTGCCAGGAGCACCAGCGGGTCTGCCAGGAGCACCTGCGCCACCAGGACGTGCGCCGCCTGGGAAACCACCACCCGGGAAGCCGCCGAAGCCCTGATTGGGAGCAACCTCAGGATCGCCGAAGACAGAAGCCTCGACATCCTTGTCGTTGAGTTTGAACACCATGAACTTCGGATTCTGCTCTGTGCAGGGAGCCCAAACGCCACCCTTCGGGCCGTTAGGATCGCTGTACTTCACGAAATTGGTCCAGGCGGTGAGCATCTTCTCAGAGAGATCCCAGTCTCCCTTGGTCCAAGGACGCCAGCAATGCTTCAGGCTTTTGAACACAAACCACAAGTCTGAAGAGTGGAAAGCACCACGCAGACGCTGGGTTACCTCAGGATGGCTGCCATCATCGGGCAGAGGACGAGCAAACTCATAGGCCCAAGCCTTGCCGCCCTTCTGTGCACGAACTTTACAGAACTCGGCGATGTTGGGAGCCATATTACCCATATCGTTGAGGGTGAAGCCAATCATATAAGGTACGTCTGCGAGCGTACCCTCGCGCGTAGCATCGTCGAAACTCTTCTTGCTGACATAGCCGTCGAGCATCGGCATGAAGCCCATACCCATACGCATCATACCCATTCCACCACCTTGCTGCTGTCCAGCGCTGTTGACCTGTTGGTAGATTGTAGGCAGAGCAAAGACAGTCTCCGTAGAGGCCTGACGCATCTTTTGTAAGTCGGTCATACCTGCCCAGTCGAACATCTTCTTGGCATTATTAGCAGCGTCCTCGATGGAACCACCACTATAACGGCCACCCATCATACCACCACCGTTGGGGTTGGGGATGCTGAGACCTTGAGCACTCATGATAACAGCCTTATGGAACAAACCACGAGCCAGCGGAGACTCACACAGCGTACGAACGCTACCACCACCAGCACTCTGGCCGAAGATAGTCACGTTATTGGGATCGCCACCAAACTGGGCGATATTCTTCTTAATCCACTTCAGGGCTTCAATCTGGTCGAGGATACCATAATTACCAGAAACCTTGTTCGGGCTTTCCTCAGCCAATGCCGGATGACAGAGGAATCCGAAGATACCCAAACGGTAGTTGATAGAGACGAGCACCACATCCTTGGCACCCCACTCCTGACCGTCGAACTCAGGCTCTGATCCGAAGCCCTCGCGATAGCCACCACCATGAATCCATAGAGCCACAGGCAGTTTCTTGCCCACCTGACCAGGAGCCTTTGTCCATACGTTCAGATACAGACAGTCCTCACTGAAGGCGGCCTCCTTGCCATAACCCCACTCGGTGTAGTAGCCACCTGGATATTGGATGGCCTGATAACTGGGACGACCGAAGGTGTCGCAAATCTTCACACCCTTCCAGGGCACAACGGGCTGGGGAGCCTTCCAACGGTTCTCGCGGATGGGAGGTGCAGCATAGGGAATGCCACGATAGACAAACACATCGGGATGATCGTCGGCCAAGACGCCTTGTACCTTACCACCCTCAATCGTTAACACGGGGTTGTTCTGCGCATTTGCAGATACTGCTAGCAAGAGCAGAAGAGGCAATAAAAGTTTTTTCATAATTGTTGTGATTAAAAAGTTAGTTGGTTATGATTAGGGATTATACATATCCTTGCAGTAGAAGGCCATGATGTCATCGAGCATGCGCTTGGCCTCGACAGCCGGACTGTCTGGGTCGAGTTCAATGGCACGGATATAACTGTTGATGGCATCGTGCCACTGGCCACGCTTACGGGCCTCATTGCCCTGTTCGTAATACTCCTGCGCCGTCATTGATAGTATTCCTTCTTGCCGGCAGCGAGGGTATTCTTCATCAGCGAACAGATGGTCATCGGCCCTACTCCACCAGGAACAGGCGTGATGAACGAACACTTAGGACTGACCTCGTCGAACTTCACGTCGCCATTCAGGCGGAAGCCGCTCTTCTTCGAGGCATCAGGTACTCTGGTGGTACCTACATCAATGATGACGGCACCCTCCTTCACCATATCAGCCGTCACGAAGTCGGGCTGTCCGATGGCAGCGATGATAATATCAGCCGCACGACACTCTTCCTTGAGGGTCTTTGAACGAGAATGGCAGACGGTAACGGTTGCATCGCCATACTGCTTCTGCATCATGAGTTGAGCCATCGGCTTACCCACAATATTCGAACGACCCAGAATGACGCACTTCTTTCCGCTAGTCTCAATGTTATAGCGCTTCAGCAGGGTGATGATGCCCAGAGGCGTAGCCGAGATAAAACAAGGCAGACCTATCGCCATACGCCCCACGTTGATGGGATGGAATCCATCCACATCCTTGCGATAGTCGATGGCCTCAATGATTTTCTGTTCATCGATATGCTTGGGCAAAGGCAACTGCACGATGAACCCATCGACATCGTCGTCCTTGTTCAATTTATCGACACAGGCCAGAAGTTCTGCCTCCGTGATGTTATCCTCGAAACGAATGAGGGTGCTCTTGAAACCACAGGCCTCGCAAGCCAACACCTTATTCTTTACGTATGTCTCAGAACCGCCATCATGGCCTACCAGCACAGCAGCCAAATGGGGTTGCTTACCGCCCTTGGCGATAATCGCCTTTACTTCCTCGGCAATCTCAGCCTTGATGGCCGCTGCCGTTGATTTTCCGTCTATCAGTTGCATGAACTATTCTTTTTTTACTTCTGCTTCATCCATTGCCACTCGTCCTTGGCCTTCTCAGGATCAAGGTTCATAAGCGCATCCACGTCTGTAGTCTTCATTCCGATATACATGGCCACCTCTTTCAGCGTCTCAATCTCCTGATTGCTAATGTTCTCGTCGGACTTGACAATCATGGCAAGCATGCTCAACATCTGATAACGGAGATCCTCGCTCAGCGAACTGGCAATCTGACTGCCACAGTCGCCAATCAACTGCAGGAAGGCCATTGGCTTGGTCTTCTCCAACTCCTCATGCTTGGCAATGAGTTTCTTCACCACGTCGATGCCCTCGACCTCAGCCTCTTCGCCAAAATGCTCCTTCAGGAAATTGCCCAGGAACTTATACTCAGAAGGCTCCACCTTGCCGTCGGCAATCACAATATGCGAAGCCATCACCAGCATGGAGAACAGGAAACTATTGCGCATGTTCTCCCTTACAGGACTCTCCACATTGAATGTCTGGTTAAACTCATTTGAGAAAACCACATTCTCAGCAGACAACTTCAACTGTGGCTGATTTGCCACTTCCTCTGTCAATTCCTTCATTGGACCCTCATTGAAAAGGCCCTTCAGGTTACCGATCCATTTACCAAATGCCATAACTATTCACTATTAAATATTTACTATTTATTAAAACGGCTTGCCACCTTTCATCTTCATGGCAGCGGCCATCTGGGCCATCTTCGAACTGCCCATACCACTGACCATCTTCATCATCTTGCGCGTCTGGTCGAACTGTTTCATCAGACGGTTCACGTCCTCAATCTTTGAGCCAGAGCCTTTGGCAATGCGCAAACGACGGCTCTGATTGATGATATCAGGATTGGCACGTTCCTTTGGTGTCATCGAATTGATGATAGCCTCAATACCCTTGAAAGCATCATCGTCGATATCGAGTTCTTTGATCTGCTTGCCCACACCAGGAATCATCGAGGCGAGATCCTTCAGGTTACCCATCTTCTTAATCTGCTGGATCTGACCCATGAAGTCGTCGAAGTCGAACTTGTTCTTACGGATCTTCTTTTCCAGACGCTTGGCTTCCTCCTCATCGAACTGCTGCTGGGCACGTTCTACGAGAGAGACGACATCACCCATTCCGAGAATACGGTCAGCCATTCGCTCCGGATGGAACACGTCGATGGCCTCCATCTTCTCACCAGTACCAATAAACTTAATGGGTTTCGTCACCACGGTACGGATCGAGAGGGCTGCACCACCACGGGTATCACCATCGAGTTTGGTGAGTACCACACCGTCGAAGTCCAGACGGTCGTTGAATTCCTTAGCCGTGTTGACAGCATCCTGACCTGTCATCGAATCGACCACGAAGAGGGTCTCATCAGGATTGAGGGCTTGCTTCAAGTTGGATATCTCGTTCATCATCTCTTCATCGACAGCCAATCGACCTGCTGTATCGACAATGACAACGGTATAACTCTCCTGCTTGGCCTTGCGGATGGCATTCTGGGCGATTTCGACCACATTCTTGTTACCTTCCTCTGTATAGACTTCAACACCAACACTCTCGCCCACTACTTTCAACTGTTCGATGGCAGCGGGACGATACACGTCGCAGGCCACCAACAACGGCTTCTTGTGCTGACGCTCCTTGAGCATCTTGGCAAGTTTACCAGAGAACGTGGTTTTACCAGAACCCTGAAGACCAGACATCAGGATGATGGCAGGACGGTTCTCAAGATTCAACTCTGCAGCCTTGCCACCCATCAGTTCCGTCAGTTCGTCGTGAACAATCTTCACCATCAACTGACTGGGTTTTACGGCAGTGAGCACATTCATACCCATTGCCTTCTGCTTCACGGTATCTGTAAAAGTCTTGGCCACCTTGTAGTTGACGTCCGCATCCAACAGGGCACGACGCACATCTTTCAAGGTCTCGGCTACATTGATTTCGGTGATTTTTCCTTCACCTTTCAATATCTTGAACGACCGTTCAAGTCTGTCACTTAAGTTCTCAAACATATTTACTTAATTAATTTAGGTTGCAAAGGTACAAAGAAAAAACGAGACTTGCAAACTTTGAGCCTCGTTTTTACCTATTTTAGTGGTTGAAATTGACGTTGGGAGAATTCACAGCCACAGTATTGCTGGTTATAGAAGTCAAATTCTTTCAGCAGTTGGTTTCGCCGTTCCTGAAGCCCTCCCTTTCGCCAATTTTGATCCCAAAAGGTAATACCTTCGACAGCCTGCTCTGCCAGATGTCCAGCCTGTTCAATCTGCTCCAGACTCTTCCAACGGGAAGAGGCCAAGGTCGTTGTGAAGTACTGGAGTCCGAGTTCCTTTGCCTTCCGTGCTGCCACTGTCAGACGGAGGATAAAACATTGTTCACACCTTTTGCCTCTTTCCGGCTCGTTCTCCAGTCCGCAGACATCCTGTCGCCACTGTTCGTGATTGTAGTCACCATCTATCCAAGTTAAGCCAAGACTCTCTGCATGACGCTTGCTCTCGTTCTTGCGGATCTCGTATTCCTCACGAGGAAAGATGTTTGGATTGTAATAGAATATTGTAGGACGCACGCCATTGGTAAGCATCCACTCGACAATGGCTGACGAACAAGGTGCACAACAAGCGTGCAACAGCACCTCGTTACAACCCTCAGGAACAACAATCGTCTCCTTTTTCACTTTTCACTCTTCACTTTTCACTTCTACAACCCACGGGCTTTCCAAATGCGGTCTTTGGCCGCATTGATCTCCTGGAACTTTTTCTCCGCAGCCTTGCGCACATCTTCGCCTAGGGCTGCTACCTTATCAGGATGGTGTTCCAATGCCAGTTTGCGATAGGCTTTCTTCACCTCGTTGTCTGTAGCATTCGGACTAACACCTAATACCTTATAGGCATCTTCCAACGTATTGCCTTCCAAATGCAACATGGAATCGACCTCACTACCACGAAGTCCCATCCATTGGGCACATTCCTTCAGAGCCGTAATCTCACTCTGGGGAACAGAACCGTCGGCCTTTGCCACCATCACAAGGTAATTCAGCAACTGGAGACGCTGCGAGTAGTCCATCTGCTGGTTAATCTGTCCACAGCACTGACGAACAGTCTGTTTGAACTGCGTCCAACCCTCACGTTTCTGCTCATCGAAAAGTTTATTCAGTATCTCATTACCTTGATAGACCGCCTGACTGCCAAAGTTCTGACGAAGCATTTGGCGAACCATCTCCATCTCGGAGTGCATCGCCTTACCGTCGGCCTTGATAATATAAGAGGATAGTACAAGCAGCGAGAACAAAAAACTATTTCGATCGCCCTGCTGCTGGCGCTGGCGATAAGCCTGCTGATATGCCTGACTATAGTCCTGATACGACTGCTGTTGCCAGTTCTCCTCTCGCTGGGAACCAGCACCCCACGTACCAGAATTATTGGGTGTGTTAACCCCGTCGAGTACCGAGTCAAAAAGCGTCCCTATCAGATAACCTGCCAAAGCGCCCAAAGGGCCTCCGGCCATCCATCCAATAAAACCACCTATCCACTTACCTGCTGCCATCAAATAATCTACAATCTGACAATTTACAATTTACCATTTTATCTCACAACCTCACCGATGGCCTCTCCTATACATGCATTCGGCTGCTGGATATGCAGCATCTGTGTGATGGTTGGTGCAATGTCTGTAATATGTACCTCACGACTCGTGCTACCGTGCTCCACCTTCCAACCATAGAACAGCAAGGGAATATGAGCATCATAGGGGTTCCAGGAACCGTGGGTAGTGCCTATGGGTGATGATGTGGGCCAGAACTCATACCAACCAGGCTCCAAAACAAGTAGTAAGTCGCCTGAACGATGAGGATGATAGCCCAGCAATGCACGACTACGAAGTACATCGGGCACACTCCATGTGTTTGCTTTTTCGAAATCCAACACAAACTGAACGTGAGGAATCTCGTAGCGAGCATAACTGATTAATGCCTCTTTCACTTTCTCCAAATCGAGACCTAAGGCTTTAATCTTGCCATGATTCAGGAAGATGCGATAGGCTTTGACACCGTTAATTATCGAACAGTCAACAGTTGCTCCAAACTTCTTCTTCAAATAGGCATCCATCTTGTCGCCCAGCAACTCTTCATCAATCTTCCAGGCTCCGCCTCCCATCTTATGATCAATCATATATTGGAAATTGTGCGCACCACCGTGATCCGCAGTCAGGAAAAGGAGATAGTTGCCCTCACCGACCTGGTCATCGAGTGCCTTCAACAAACGGGCGAGATCCTTGTCCAACTCCAGATAAGCCTCATCAGTA
>CAJODF010000062.1 GCA_905233555.1 uncultured Prevotella sp.
AGAATGTCACACTGTGCATATAGAACGGTTCGCTACTGGTGATAGCCGTCTCATCGACAGCAAATCGATCCTGTATAGCCCATGCGTCCTCAGCCAGTTTCAGCAGTTTCTCGTTGCCCGTCTTGCCATACGTCCACAAGATACCTTCGAGCGACATGATATTCCGTCCGCCCACAATGCCTCCTGCCAGGTCTCCGTCAGTAAAGTTCAGGTAGTGACGCTCCAATGCCACCGGTATGCGCTGGTCGCCGTCATGCTCATATTTCGCCTGAAGCACACGGAAGAACACAGACATAGGCCATGTGATGCCCACCAGCGAACTGTTTCCCAGCACGCCGGCATCAGTAGCATTCGCCAGCGTATATTCTATACCCTCCATAGCCTTATCCACCATCTCACCGGCGTTCAACTCATAGCCCAGCCTCAGCAAGCCGTCGGTATAGTATGCCGTCTGCTCATAGCGCCACCAGTTGTCGCCATAACTCTCGTCTGGGCGTGATATCTCTCCCGCCCACAGACATGAGTTGTATGGATATGAGAGAGCCTCAGGGTGCCCCGTCAGTCCGTCGTGCTGCCTTTGCATCAACGTCAGCAGCCAACCTTTCGGGTGAATGTCCGGTACGCCGCCAGCATCATATTTGCTGACGTTGCCAGCCAGCGCACACACACACCAGCACAGTGCCACAATGGTCATCAGAAGAATTCGTCTCATAATTATTAGGGGGTTATAAAATTGTTAACGGTTTGGGGCTGGAGAGTGACGGAGGGTTTGAAGTCGTCACTCTGCATATAGGCCAGGATGGCCTTGCGCATCTGGCGAGCCACCAGACGATGATCCAATCCATTTGTGATATCCATCGTCGTCACCAGCAACTTGCCTTTCAGCACATTCGCCTCCACCAGCATACCCAGTTTCCGACAGGTTTCCGGCTGGTCGATGGGTTGGATGGGTGACAGATAGTCTTTTGGGAGTGTAGTCAGATCCATCGCCTGCGCCTCGTCCAACAGTTCCTGCCAGTTACGGTTAGCCCATGCATCGGTGGGGAAGTCGTATTTGAAGAGCGGGTGCGACTGTTCGATATAGGTTCCTAACGCCTCACGACTATTCTGCGGGACGTTTCCTTGTGCCGTCAGCAAGACCTTTCCGCCCTTCTTCAACTCATCCATTGAGCGTATCTGTCACAAGAATATCCTGGGGGACATCCGTTTCCGAGGTCTCAACACTATCCGTCGGATAGACCCAGAAGTCCCATTGATTCTTCAGTTTTCCTGCCACAGCCACAAAAAGCGTCAGTTTTGAAGGTTTCTTGATTTTCTCGAGTGAGAGGCGGATGGTACCTGCCTCAACGTTCTTAGCAACGGGGATACTGCCCACAGACAGGACTCCTCCCGTCACAACCTTCATACTGTCGTCAGAGACATAATAGAGGTTACGGGCATTCTGTAACTCACCATACATCGCATTATACACTTCTAAAGGCACTATCAGCGAGTCTTTATTGGCATAGACATATTTCGGAAACTTTGCCAGCGCAACCACCGGTGAGCAGAACTCTCGCCACTCGTCCGCTTTGACATAGGGGGTGAATGGCGGCAGCAGGAAGCCCGCCTTGTCACTGTCGCGGAGGTTCCGCTCTATCTCGTCCTTATAACGAAGTGTCTGCTGCTGGCCACTGGCCATCATGAACAGTTCCGCCTGACGCCCCATCCCGTTTTCGTCGAGCCTGTCGCGCACCTCCCTGCTGTCAGGGAAAGTGGGCCACGGGCCCAGTTCCTCTATCCTTTCGGTGATAGCGCCATAAGGTGTCAGCATCATCAACGAGGGATGGTGACCATAGTTCTCCATGATCTCGCGCATCTCTTCCTCGCCGCAACTGTCCGGCTGCAGATAAAAACCGATCCTGTCGGCGGCGGCAAAGGCAGCCTCCGGCGGACAGTAGCCACGGAAACGCATATAATTGAGTCCGTATTCCTCACACTTCTTGAAGATGTCCGTCCACGAGGCCTCGTCCATCGGGGGATAGCCCACATCGGAGAAGCGACTCCCGTCCTCCACCGTGCCGTGCAGCCATATCGGACAGCCATTGATCAGGAGCTGTCCGTCCTTAACCGAAAACTCGCGCATGCCAAAGATTTTCTCCTGAACATCGTTGCCAAAAGAAAAATCCACCTTGTAGAGCCTCGGCCGGAACTCATCCCAGAGATACACCTCCCGACCCAGCATGATATCCTCAGACGCCTGCTTACCTGACAAATAGAAGCCCCACCCCATGGGCGGCTCATCCTCGTGGCCCACCTGCCAGATGTCGCCATACACCACATAATCCTCCAAAAAGCGGTTGCTGCCATCGACATTCACCGTCACATGAGCCAGTCCCGTCCGCACGTCGGGCGTAATCGTCCACTTGTCGATATAGAGCCGCTTCGACTGTGTCTTCATGCCCATCAGGCCCAAGATGCCCTTGTTCACGCAGACCACAATTTTGTTGCGCTGCCCCGACACCAGATAATCGGAAACGACATACCGGTGCGGTGTGGAGCGCGATGTCTGTCGGCCTGCCTCATGACCGTTCACATAGACCGTCGTCTCACCCATCGGACGCTCCAGAAAGAGGGTCACGCGCTGCTTCTCCCACTTCTGCGGCACATACACGCCCTTGCGGAACCACACCTTCTCGTCGGTCCGCAACGCCCCGGGCAGCATCATGTAGTCATTATAATGGGTGGAGTCACCGACGGAATACTCCCATTCTCCCGTCAGTTCTATCGTTTCCTGTGCCGATGCTACAAGCCCGCGCAACAGACAAAACGTCACTATCCATAGCCATCTACTCATAATCGTCAAGATATTGCATGCAAAATTACGAATTATCGCGCGAAATGCAAAATAATTAACCATATTTTTCTCAAATCGTCCTCAAATCCCATAGTAACGTCGCACCATCCTAACCCTATGCTTTTTCTATCACATCTCCAATACATCTCCAATACATCTCCAATTCATCTCCATTATATCTCTAGTTCATCTCTAATTCATCTCTAGTTCATCTCTAGTTTAGAATTAGAGATATACATGAGATAAACATGAGATGAACATGAGATGAACATGAAATCAATATGATCAGGACTTGAGTAAAGTTGTAGCATGATCGTACTATAGTTGGAGCACGGCTGGATGACGGCTGTGCCCCGCCCGGACTACTGTTGGAGTAGGGTTAGAGTACGGCCGGACTGCGGCTGGATTAGGGTTGGATTAGGGTTGGTGTACGGCTGGATTAAGGTTGGAGCATCATGGGAGCATGGCCAAAGCATGATTAGAGAGAGGGATTCGTAATCGGCCGGAGGCCGCTTTCACAAAGCGAAGCGACTGAAAGAACCCCCGACCGGCGGGTGAGACATCCCCTTTCACAGCGCAAAAAAAAGAGCAGCCCATTCGGGTTGCTCATTTTTTTGTGCGGAGAGAGAGGGATTCGAACCCCCGGTACCTCTCGGTACGGTAGTTTTCAAGACTACTGTAATCGACCACTCTACCATCTCTCCAGTGCTTCGATTTGCAAAGGTAGTGGTTTTTCTCGAAATGAACAAATTTTTAGGCAACTTTTTGCATATCCAAGTTAAAATTCGTACCTTTGCAGCGTGATTTATCCGAACAACTTCGAACAAAAGATAGGATTCGACGAGATACGCGAACTGTTGAAGGGCCGCTGTCTCAGTACGCTGGGCAAGGAGAAGGTAGATGAAATGGCTTTCTCGACAGATGCCGGCGTGGTGAATGAATGGCTTGCGCAGGTGCGTGAATTCCGCAGGTTACAGGACGAGCACGACGACTTCCCGATGCAGTATTTCTTCGATGTGCGCGAGAGCATCAAGCGTATCCGCTTGGAAAATACCCATCTGGAGGAGAACGAGGTGTGGGACCTGCGCCGTTCGCTGCAGACCATCGCCGACATCGTGAAGTATCTGGAGCGGGGCGCAGAGGAGACGGCCAGCGGTGAAACCAAGTACCCCTACCCTGCCCTGCACCGGCTGACGGAAGAGGTACAGACCTTCCCCGCCATCATCCGCCGGATAGACTCTATCCTCGACAAGTTTGGTAAAATCAAGGACTCTGCCACGATGACGCTGGCCGGCATCCGCCACGACCTTTCGAAGATGGAGGGTACGATTTCGCGCACCTTATATACTATACTGCACGCTGCGCAGAAAGACGGACTGGTGGATAAGGACGTGACGCCCGCCGTGAGAGACGGCCGACTGGTGATTCCGGTGTCGCCGACGGTGAAGCGTAAGATCAACGGTATCGTGCACGACGAGTCGGCAACAGGCAAGACGGTATTCATTGAACCCACGGAAGTGGTGGAGGCGAACAATAAGGTACGCGAACTGGAGGCCGCCGAGCGGCGCGAGATCGTCCGTATCCTCACGGTCTTTTCCGACGAACTCAGGCCTAACGTGACGGAGATCCTGAACTCTTACGACTTCCTCGCCCGGATAGAACTGATACATGCCAAGGCCGAATTGGCCAAACTGACGAAAGCCTTTGAGCCGGAGGTGAAGGCTGAGCCTCACCTGGACTGGATTCGTGCCATCCACCCGCTGCTACAACTCTCGCTGGAAAAGCAGGGCAAGAAGGTGGTGCCGTTGGATATACGTCTGCAAGGAGACAAGGAGACAGGGAAACAAGGAGACAAGACAATAGGTCGGCTATTGATAATATCTGGGCCGAATGCGGGCGGTAAGTCGGTGTGTCTGAAGACCGTGGGCCTGCTGCAATATATGCTGCAGTGCGGACTGAGCATCCCCATCGGCGACCGTTCCACTACGGGTATCTTCGAAAGCATCATGATCGACATCGGCGACGAGCAAAGCATCGAGAACGACCTATCGACTTATTCCTCACATCTGTTGAACATGAAGCAGATGATGAAGCAGGCCAATGCGCGTACCATATTATTAATAGACGAGTTCGGCGGCGGTACCGAGCCTACCATCGGCGGTGCCATCGCAGAGGCCGTGCTGAAGCAGTTCTGGGAGAAGAAAACCTTCGGCGTGATTACCACCCACTATCAGAACCTGAAGCATTTCGCGGAGGATCACGAGGGTGTGGTGAACGGGGCGATGCTCTACGACCGCGGACAGATGCAGGCGCTCTTCCAACTGAGCATTGGACAGCCGGGCTCTTCGTTCGCTATCGAGATAGCCCGCAAGACGGGACTGCCCGAGGAGGTGATCAACGACGCCTCGGACATCGTAGGCCGCGATTATATACAGAGTGACAAATACCTGCAGGACATCGTGCGCGACAAGCGCTATTGGGAGGGCAAGCGTCAGACCATCCACCAGCACGAGAAGTCGCTGGAGGGGCATATCCAGCGCTACGAGACCAACCTCGAAGAGATAGAACGAGAGCGCAAGGAGATTCTGCGCCGTGCCCAGATACAGGCAGACGAGCTGCTGGCCGAGGCCAACCGTAAGATAGAGAACGCCATCCGCGAGATCAAGGAGGCACAGGCCGAGAAGGAGCGTACACGCATCGTCAGGGAAGAACTGCAGGAGTTCCGCCAACAAGTGAACTCCGACGATACCCGTGGACTGATGAGCGAGGAGGACTTCGCCAAGAAACTGCGTCAGATGGAGGAACGTAAGGCCCGCAAGGCCCAGCGCAAGGAGAAGAAGGGCGAGGAGGAGAAGGCCGCCAGCAAGAGACTGGCCGAGCACGCCAAGGCGAACAAGGAGGCAGAAAACCGACCGTTGGAGAAGGGCGACACCGTGCGTATCAAGGGACTCAACACCGTCGGCACGATAGAGAACATCCAAGGCAAGCAGGCCACCGTGATCTTCGGCGACGTGCGCTCGAAGATGAAACTGGAACAGTTGGAGCGGGCAGAGAAGGAAAAAGTCAGTCAGACGTCTGCCAACAAGCATGAAGCGCTGGCTATCCAGACCTCGAAGGTGACACGTGCCACGATGGAAGACCGTCGGCATAACTTCCACCAGGACCTCGACGTGAGAGGCATGCGAGGCGACGAAGCCATCGACACTGTGATGCATTTCATCGACGATGCCATCCTGATCGGCATGAGCCGGGTGCGCATTCTGCACGGCACTGGTTCAGGCATTTTGAGGCAGTTGATACGGCAGTATCTGAACACCGTTCCCAACGTGACAAAGGCCCGCGATGAGCACGTACAATTCGGCGGAGCAGGCATCACTGTGGTCGATTTAGATTAGTTAACAATCCTTGAAATTTAACGTGTGCGCACACAACAAATCTTAAAAATTCTAAATTAATTTGGCTAAGTGATTGATTTGTCGTAACTTTGCATTCCCGTTCGACGTGAAGTCGTACATTTTGATGAGGAAATCTAAAGGATAACGCGGTGCTCGTGAGAGCATCCGCCTAAAGTATAGAGATATGATTCAATTTATTAAAAAAGCATGTTTGAGCCTGGTGGCTCTTACTATTGCACTGAGAGCATCGGCTGAAGGAAATGCAAAGAGCACCCAAACATCAGGCTTCGACTGGACTCCAGTAATGGAAGCAATTATCCAAGTCGAGAGCGAAGGAAATCCCAATGCCGTTAGCGGAAACTCCGTAGGCGTGATGCAGATTACTCCGATTCTTGTGAAAGATTGCAATGACATTCTGAAAAGACAGAAGAGTAAGAAGCAGTTTACGATGCAAGACCGCTACAGTGTTGCAAAATCAAAAGAGATGTTCCTGATTATCCAAAAGTACTATAATCCCGAGAACAACGTCGAGAAGGCTATTCGACTTTGGAACGGCGGAATTAAGTACAGCATCAAGGCCACCAACAGGTACTACAGGAAAGTACTGGCTAAGATGAAATGAACAAAGAAGCGCGAGCCAATTGGTTCGCGCTTCTTTGTTCTTTCTCATTCTCTTCTCACTTAGTTGCGGAGGCAGGATTCGAACGTGCGACCTCCAGGTTATGAGCCTGGCGAGCTACCAACTGCTCCACTCCGCGATGTTATTTTTTCTTAGCGGCTGCAAAGGTACGAAGTTTTTTTTAATTACGCAAATAATTATGCTACTTTTTTGTAATTTTGCATTTTTCGAAACTTTTTCTTTGTGATTTCTTGCGTATTTCAAAGGAAATGTGTAATTTTGCACACAGTTATGCCCGTGTGCAATTTTAAAAAGCAATAGGAGGACTCAATTATGTCAATATTGAAAACTAGACAGAAACTTGTCGATGTGGCCCGCCAGTTGTTTGCCAAGAACGGACTGGAAAACACCACGATGAACGACATTGCCACCCAGTCAGGGAAAGGCAGGCGTACGCTCTACACCTATTTCAAGTCGAAGGAGGAGATATACTATGCCGTGATTGAGGGCGAGTTGGAACGTCTGAGTGATAAACTCGACGAAGTGGCTGCCCGTAAGATCCGTCCGCAGGACAAGATTATCGAACTGATTTATACCCATCTGAGTATGATTCGTGAGACGGTGGTCAGGAACGGTAACCTGCGTGCAGAGTTCTTCCGTAACATCTGGATGGTGGAGAAGGTGCGCAAGCACTTCGATGACGCGGAGATAGAACTCTTCCGCAAAGTCTATACCGAAGGTAAGGAGGATGGTGAGTTCGACATCGACAATGTGGATCTGGTGGCCGACATCACCCACTATTGTATCAAGGGTCTTGAGGTGCCATATATCTACGGACGCATTGCGCACGGTATGAAAGAGGAGGACACAAAGCCCCAGGTGGCGAAGGTGGTCTATGGTGCATTAGGTAAAATTCAGAGAAAATAAATCATAAATTGTATATATTAAAATTGTAAATAGTAAATTGTAAAATTGTAAATTAAGATGGGATTATTAGAAGGAAAGACAGCGCTGATTACAGGTGCTGCACGCGGTATCGGAAAGGCTATCGCACTGAAGTATGCCTCTGAGGGCTGTAACATTGCATTCACCGACCTTGAGGTGAACCTCGACACTGAGAAGGAGATTGCCGCTCTGGGCGTGAAGGCTAAGAGTTATGCCTCGAATGCCGCTGATTTCGCACAGACCGAGGAAGTGGTGAAGGCTGTGAAGGAAGAATTCGGAAGCATTGATATTCTGGTGAACAACGCCGGCATCACCAAGGACGGTCTGATGCTGCGTATGACCGAGCAGCAGTGGGATGCCGTGATTGCCGTAAACCTGAAGAGTGCATTCAACTTCATCCACGCTTGCGTGCCTGTGATGATGCGCCAGCGTGGCGGCAGTATCATCAATATGGCCTCGGTGGTTGGTGTTCATGGTAACGCCGGACAGGCTAACTACGCTGCTTCGAAGGCAGGTCTGATTGCTCTGGCAAAGAGTATCGCTCAGGAGATGGGCCCCAAGGGCATCCGTGCCAACGCCATCGCTCCCGGTTTCATCGAGACGGCTATGACGGCTGCGCTTCCCGATGAAGTTCGCGAACAGTGGAAGCAGAAGATACCCCTGCGCCGTGGTGGACAGGTAGAGGACATTGCCAACGTGGCTACGTTCCTCGCATCTGACTTGTCGAGTTACGTCAGCGGACAGGTGATTCAGGTCGATGGCGGCATGAATATGTAGTCGGCTATGAAGGTCATCTACGAGGACAATCATATTATTATCGTCAATAAACAGAGCGGGGAGATCGTACAGGGAGACAAGACTGGCGATCGCCCCCTCTCTGATATTGTCAAGGATTATATCAAGGAAAAATACCAGAAACCGGGGGCCGTATTCCTCGGTGTGGTGCATCGCTTGGATCGTCCCGTTTCCGGCCTCGTAGTATTTGCCCGTACTTCCAAAGCCCTCGCCCGACTGAACAAGATGTTTGCCGAGGGGGAAGTTCACAAGACGTATTGGGCTATCGTGAAGAATGCCCCTCGTGAACCCGAAGGGACACTGGAGCATTGGCTGGTGCGCAATGAGAAACAGAACAAGTCGTATGCCTACGACCACGAGAAGCCGAGTGCGAAGAAGGCCGTGCTGAAGTATCGTGTCATCGGACATTCCGATAACTACTGCCTGATAGAAGTGCAACTGCTGACAGGGCGCCATCACCAGATCCGTTGCCAACTGGCAGCCATGGGTTGTCCCATCAAGGGTGACCTGAAATACGGTGCGCCGCGCAGCAATCCTGACGGCAGTATCTCCCTGATGTCACGCCGTGTGGAGTTCGTTCATCCTGTCTCTAAAGAGACGATCATTGCAGAGGCTCCCATTCCTGATGAACCGTTGTGGAAAGCGTTGACAGGCTTATGAACAGATGGCTCGTACTCGTGCTATGGTTGTTCTGCACTGATGGTGAGGCTCAGACCTTCGAACTGCGGAAAGAGCATGACAGCCTTTACTGGCTCAACGACTGGCGGCTACCCTACCCTGTGTATCAGTTCCAGACGGGTGATGTAGATGGCGACGGCAAGGAAGACGCGATGGTGGGTGTTATCAAATCCACCCGTTTCTATCCTGAAAAAGGGCGCAGACTGTTTATCTTCAAGCAGGTCAATAAAAAGGCGCGTCCCTTGTGGCTGGGTTCGAAGTTGGGCGGCATCCTCGAGGATTTCCGCTACATAGACGGGAAGATACGTGCTTTGGAATCGACGACTGATTCACTCTACGTGGTATCAGACTACAAGTGGGACAGTTTCGGTATGAAATTCGACCATTATATTGTCAAAGGTGTAGATAAAGAAACAGCAATAAAATCCTTTAGCCAATGAAAAAATTACTATTGACGGCTTGCGTGGCAGCCCTGATTTGCGCCTGCAGCCAAAAGCAGAGCGAGACAGTACAAATTCCACCGTCGAAGATCGACGTGGAGAAACTGCTCGACAGTATTGATTACGACATGGATATCAGCGGACTCTCGCTCGCCGATGTCCGTACGCTGCGTAATGCGCCTGCCGCCCAGCGCGGTTTACCATTTAGGGACTCTTACATCAGAGGCATCTACAACGCCACTACCTGGTATGACTCGCTGATGTGGAAATTTGACGAGAAGGTGGAATCGTCGGGCATGGATTCGAAAGACGATGAGAGTTGGCGCGACTTCTACTATCGCGTCATCGACGAGAAAAACCTGCTGAACTACAATGACCAGGAGAAGGCCTTCATCAAACGCTTGCAGGAGCGTGAAGAGGAACTGGCCAAGCAGAACTTCGAGGTGCCGGAGGGGTTGCGCGTAAACATGGCCAATCTGCTGAACCCCACGCAGATCAAGGAGTTTGACGAGCAACTGGGACAGCGGTTAGGAGAAGTGGGCTTCGCCGTTGTACCTGCCCGCCACAACCAACTGTTCGAGGTGTACGAAGAGAATGACTACCGAGATTTCCCGAACTTCGTAACCACTGACCTCTATCTGCAACTCTATCATCTCTATTTTGACTGCATGTTGCGTGAGTTGGAGGAGAACTCGCTGCTCCCAATGATGATTCGCTTCACTCGTGATATGCATGAGTTGTTGTATAATATGGAAAGATGGTCGGGCTCCGACGAGCAGGTCAATAAGATAGCACATCACAATGCAGCTTTCTACAATATCGCCTACAAACTCTTCACCGGCGATTTTATCTTCGAGAGGGGTGAAGGTGACATCGACACAGAGGAAGTCAACAAGGTGATGGCTGCCGAAAACAACTACAGTGATTTCATGCAGGACTATAAGAACGTCATGTTCGCCTACAGTCTGTTCCGTCCCCGTGGCCATTATACCCGCAGTGAAAAGCTGCAGCGTTACTTCAGAGGTATGATGTGGCTTCAGACCGTTCCCTTCGGCTTGAATCACGAGGACGAGGTGCGGGCAGCCGTGATGCAGGCCTATGCTCTGAAAGTTGACAAAGAATCACAGGAGAACTATAATCGTCTGAACCAACTCATTACCTTCCTCATGGGCAAGTCTGACAACCTCAGCCTGCCGCAGGTGATGGCCGAGGTGGAGAAGACCGGCATGCAGATGGAAGACCTCATACACAATGATGACGCTATCGCAAAGATTACTGCCAAACTCAACGAGATTGGTGATAAGCAGACGCGTATCCGTCCGAAGTTTGAGAAGACCAGTCACAACAAGATTAACGTGATGCCCCAGCGCTATCAGCCCGATGCCGAGGTGCTGCAGGAGATGGTGGACTACGACAATAAGCCGACAAAGCGTGCCACGCCTAAGGGACTCGATTTCTTCGCCGCTATGCAGGTTTCTGCTGCAGAAAAGATACTCCTTGACGAGAAAACAGAGTGGAAGGACTTCGGCCGGATGCTTGAGAAGATGAAGGGACGCATGCAGCAGATTAACTGGAGCGAGACCATTGCTACTGAGTGGATGAGTACCATCAGGGCATTGTGCGATCGCGACCCGCAGTTGAATATGCCCTACTTCATGGTCACCTCCGAGTGGAAACTTAAGGACCTCAACGCTATGCTTGCCTCGTGGGCAGAACTGAAGCATGACGCTATTCTCTATGCTAAACAGCCGGCGGGTGCAGAATGTGGCGGTGGCGGTCCTCCAGAACCCGTTGTGAAGGGCTTTGTAGAGCCGAACATCAGTTTCTGGAAGAAAGCTATCTCCCTGCTTGACAACACTGAACGCCTCCTGAAGGAAGAAAATATGCTCACGGAGAAGATCAGTAATGCAACTGAACGTATCCGCGAAGAAGTTCAATTCCTGCTGAACGTCAGCGAAAAGGAATTGGCTGGCAAGGAACTGAGTGAGGAAGAATATGATCAACTGCAGTATATCGGGGCAACCTTTGAGAATATTAGTCTCGATCTGGTTCGTGAGAAAGATCAGTATCTCATGGGCTGGAGCGATGTGCAGGGTGCCGACAAGAAAGTGGCCCTCGTAGCTGATGTCTATACTGCCAATGCAGATAATAATCCCAACAAGTCCATTCTGTTCGAGGCTGTCGGCGATGCCGATGAGATATATGTTGTGGTGGAGATTGGCGGCTACCTCTATCTCACGCGAGGTGCCGTGCTGAGTTACCGAGAGTTTATCCAGCCCATCGACGAGCCGCGTCTTACCGACGAAGAGTGGCAGCAGCAGTTGGAGAAGAATCCGCGTAAGGGCGTGCCTGAATGGATGAAGCAAATTATCGTGCCCCTCAATAAGATGCCAGAGGCTAATGAGGAGTTTTTCTATAGTTCTGGCTGTTAGTATGATGTTGAGTGTATCTGCGCAAAATGCAGATACACTCACCGTCGTTCTCACTGGCGACATCCTCCTCGATCGTGGTGTACGTCAAGCCATCAACCGTCACGGAGTCGATCATCTCTTTTCGGATGGCATTGACTCCGTGTTCCGTGAAGCTCAGGTCGTCGTAGGCAATCTCGAATGTCCTGCCACGAAAATCGAGGCTCCTGTATTCAAACAATTTATCTTCCGTGCTGAGCCTGAATGGCTTGATACCCTGCACCAGCATGGCTTTACTCACCTCAATCTGGCAAATAACCATTCCATCGACCAAGGGCGCGAAGGACTCATCGATACGAAACTGAATATCGAGAAGGTCGGAATGATACCTATCGGTGCAGGTATGAACATGAACGAAGCCTCTCAGCCTGTTCTATTAGCCTCTCAGCCTCGCAATGTATGGATTGTACCCTCAATGCGACTGGCCCTTGAAAACTACGCATATCTGCCAGAAAAACCATGCGTCAGCCAAGAACCGATGGATTCGCTCTTGGAACGTGTTTTCCGCCTGCGCCAAACTGACTCAACCGCAGTCATCATCGTTTCTCTCCACTGGGGTGGTGAACACACCCTCCAACCCGTTCCCCGCCAACGTTATGAGGCCCGCCAACTAATACAGGCAGGTGCAGATATCCTTGTCTGCCACCATACTCACACGCTTCAAACTATAGAAGAATTCAAAGGTCATCTCATCTACTACAGCATCGGCAATTTCATCTTTGATCAGCGCAAGCCCATGAATAGTCATGCCTGTATAGTCCGCATGCACATTATGAAAGATGATTTCCAAGTGGAAACCATCCCTATTGACATCCGCAACTGCGTACCCTTCAAATAAATCCGCTGACCCAATAATATACAAAAAAGCCCCAGAGATTTCTCTCCGGGGCTTCAGAAAAAGGGGGCGGCCTCCTACTCTCCCGCATTGCATTGCAGTACCATCGGCGCAGGCGGGCTTAACTTCTCTGTTCGGAATGGGAAGAGGTGGGACCCC
>CAJODF010000063.1 GCA_905233555.1 uncultured Prevotella sp.
ACGATGACCCCACCAGAGTTGACGGGAGATACACCAGTCTTGAATATTCTCGAGCCAATTCTTGTAGGTGTTGACATACTTCTGTGGATAGAAATGCATTTCACCATTGAGCACGGGCGGCAGGGCGATGTCGGCAAAGTGCTTCATCTTCAGGAACCACTGCAGCGAGAGACGGGGCTCGATGGCAGTATCGGGGTTACGCTCGGAGTAGCCCACCTTGTTGACGTAGTCCTCGATCTTCTCCATCAGACCAGCCTCCTGCAGATCCTTCGAAATCTGCTTGCGGCAGTCCATACGGTCCATACCCACGTAGATAGGACTCTGCTCAGAGATGGTACCATCTGCATTGAAGATGTCAATGGTTTCGAGGTTGTGGGTCTTGCCCAACATATAGTCGTTGGTATCGTGGGCAGGCGTCACCTTCAAACAACCCGTACCAAACTCGATATCCACATAACGGTCTTCGATGACGGGAATCACACGATTCACCAGAGGTACGATGACCTTGCGGCCCTTTAGCCACTGATTCTTTGGGTCCTTGGGGTTGATACACATAGCAGTATCACCCATGATGGTTTCAGGACGGGTGGTGGCAACAACGGCGTAGTAGCCCTTGGCATCCTTGTGGATGATATTGCCTTCGGCTTTCAGAGCTTCCTCGTTATCGAGGGCCTTCAAATCAGCCACGTAGTATTTCAGATGGAAGAGGTGGCTCTGTTCCTCTTTATAGATAACCTCCTCAGTAGAGAGGGCGGTGAGGGCCTTCGGATCCCAGTTGACCATACGGAGTCCACGATAGATGAGGCCTTTGTTATAGAGGTCAACAAACACCTTGATGACGCTTTCGCTACGCTTCTCGTCCATTGTGAAGGCGGTACGGTCCCAGTCGCAGGAGGCACCCAGACGGCGCAACTGCTTGAGGATGATGCCACCGTGCTCATGGGTCCAATCCCAGGCATGCTCCAAGAACTGATCACGGGTGAGGTCGTGCTTCTTGACGCCCTGTTCGGCGAGTTTCTTCACCACCTTGGCCTCTGTAGCAATAGAAGCGTGGTCGGTGCCAGGTACCCAAAGGGCATTCTTGCCCTCCATACGGGCTCGGCGTATGAGGATATCCTGAATGGTATTGTTCAACATGTGTCCCATGTGGAGCACACCCGTCACGTTGGGGGGCGGAATCACGATGGTATAGGGTTCACGTCCGTCGGGTTTACTTGAGAAAAGTTTGTGATCCAGCCAGTACTGGTACCATTTGCCTTCGACCTCTTTCGGGTCGTATTTGCTTGCTAATTCCATATATTAATTTGTTATTTCTATGCTCTAAATGGGGTAAATCTCAAAAAATCGCTGCAAAATTATAAAATAATTATGAATTATGCATTATCAATTATGAATTATTTCGTATCTTTGCCCCAAATATTTAAAGAATATGCACTCAAAAGAAGAAAAAATGCAGGCTTTTGGGCGATTTCTTGACGTGCTTGATGCGTTGAGAGCCAATTGTCCATGGGACAAGAAGCAGACGAACGAGAGCCTGAGGCCCAATACCATCGAGGAGACCTACGAACTCTGCGATGCCCTCATTAAAAATGACGTGCATGACATCTGCAAGGAATTGGGCGATGTGCTGCTGCATATCTGTTTCTATGCCAAGATTGCCGAGGAAAAAGAGCAGTTTGATATGGCGGATGTCTGTAATGCGCTGACGAGGAAAATGATTACTCGTCATCCGCATGTGTATCATCCCTCGCAGATTGATGCCGAAGACCCCAAACCGCTGCCGTATGTGCCGGAAGAAGTGAAAAGTGAAAAGGGAAAAGTGAAAAGTGACGATTCTGCCAAGGTGACGACGGTTGGTCAGGTATTGGAAAATTGGGAGCAGATTAAGTTGAAGGAGAAAGACGGCAATGAGTCGGTGCTCTCTGGTGTGCCTGAGGCGTTGCCGAGTTTGATAAAGGCCTATCGTATTCAGGACAAGGCCCGTAATGTGGGTTTCGACTGGGAGCAGAAGGAAGATGTGTGGAAAAAAGTGCGTGAGGAACTCGACGAGTTGGAGGTGGAACTGAAGAAGGAAGATAAGGAAAATTCGACAAAGGAATTGGGTGATTTTCTGTTCTCTGTCATCAATGCCGCCCGTCTGTATAAGTTGAATCCTGACAATGCTTTGGAGATGACAAATCGTAAGTTTATTGATCGTTTTAACTATATAGAAGCGCATAGCATTAAGATAGGTAAACCTTTGAAAACCATGAGTTTATCAGAAATGGATGAACTATGGAATGAAGCGAAGAAAGTATTAAAAAATTAATCATAAAGGATATGAAAAAATTAGCATTTATCGGAATGATGGCTGCAGTCGCTTTGACGATGAGCAGTTGTTTTGGTGGCGGCGCTCAGCAGCCACAGCAGGCAGTAGAAGAAGAGCCTGATTCTGTGGAAGATTACATGCCCTTTGATCAGACCATTTACGGCCTATGTGGTAACGGAACAGCGATGAATACCCTTCAGTTGCTGACTGACAATGGTGACACGCTGAACCTGGATATGACCAATGCCCAGGAAAATGGACAGGTGTTCGGTGGCCTGCAGGCTGGTGATCGTATGGCCGTTCTGCCCAACAAGGCCAAGACAGAGGCTGTGATCGTCATTAACCAGAACACTTTGTTGGGTGACTGGGTGATGCCGAATCCCATCGATGGCAGTTCTGAGGTGGGTATCCGTATCAAGGAAGGCGGTGTGGCTGAGAGCATCGACCAGAGCAGCATTATCTACAAGACCTGGAAGATTTACAATGGTAAGTTGGAAATCCTTTCCCAGCGTGAAGGTGGTGGCGATATGGAGGAACTGAACCTTTATGAGATCATCCTGTTGGGAGCCGATTCTCTGGTATATAAGACCAGTGGGGTGGAGAAACAGGACGAGGAGACCTTTGAATACAGCCGTTGGAAGGAAAAACCGGCGATGGATCTGCATGGCCTGCAACTGGAAGACAGCGGTGACGAGTTCCGTATTGACCACTAATCAAAGTTGAATTTGGAACCGTTTAAGGTACATATCTTAGGGTGTGGAAGTGCGCTTCCCACCCTTCGTCATTCTGCATCATCACAGGTTGTCGAGGTACGTGATAAAGTGCTGATGCTCGACTGTGCCGAGGGTACCCAGATGCAACTTCGCCGTTGTCGGGTGCGCTTCACGAAATTGAGCCATGTCTTTATCACCCATCTGCATGGTGACCACTGTTTCGGATTGATTGGAATGATATCTACCTTCGGACTTCTGGGGCGCACGGCCACCCTCCATATCCATGCCCCTCAGGAACTGGGACCGATGCTGCAGAGTCAGATAGACTTCTTTACCCACGATTTGGGATTTGAGGTTGAGTTTCATCCTGTGGATACGACGAAAAATGCCGTTGTCTATGAAGACCGTAGTGTGACGGTAGAGACGATTCCCTTGCAGCATCGGATGCCCACCTGCGGCTACCTGATCCGTGAGAAACAGGGTCTGCCGCATATCCGTCGGGAGATGATGGATTTTTACCAGATTCCTACCAGTCAGGTGAACAACATCAAGAACGGTGCCGACTGGACCACTGCCGAGGGCGAGGTGATTCCCAATGCCCGTCTGGTGAAGTCGGCTGATCCTCCCCGTAGTTATGCCTATTGCACGGATACCCGTTATATTCCGACCTTGCACGAACTGTTGAAGGGAGTGAATACGCTCTATCACGAGAGTACCTATGGAGAGGATCGTCTCCAGTCGGCGGAAAAGTACTGTCATTCGACGGCACGTCAGGCAGCGCTGGTGGCTAAGGAGGCAGGGGTAGGGAAACTGTTGTTGGGGCATTACAGTTCGCGCTACGAAGATGAGAATGTGTTGCTTGAAGAGGCTAAAAATGTCTTCGAGAACACCTTTTTGACCAACGAAATGGACGTTTTTGACGTCTGAACCGTATTTTTTGCCTTAAAAATTTGGTTGTTTCGCTGAAAAACACTATCTTTGCACAAATTATAGACTATTGCATATGACAAAGCGAATACTCATCATATCGTTCACGATGGCATTATCCTGCCTCGTTCCCGTTGCTGCCAATGCTGCTCCTGCCTATTTTGCAGGTGTTATGGAAATGGCTGTGGAACAGGAAGTCACCATTACATTCAGCGATGGTGTCCTTTCCGTATTTGGTGCGGAAGGGCAGACTTTGGAGATTGTCTCCCTGACTGGAAAGAAGATCATGGATGTGAAGGTGGAAAGTCCTGCACAGAAGATAGAACTTAATATTCCAAAAGGGTGCTACATTGTGAAGGTTGGCAAGGTTGTGCGCAAGGTTTCCGTTCGATAGCATGTTTGCTTGCTGTGTCTTGCGTGCTCTTGGCTTCCTGTATTGAAGGAAACCACGAGTTTACTGAGGCAGACCGTTCGGCATTCGGTACTTTTGTTGATTCAATGGACACTTCTCTGCAAGGGAAGTGGTTTGATCGTATGGGGGTGTCGCCAGATGCCGACTCCATGTTGTCGTTTTTGCGTAGTGAATTGCCTGCCAACGGGCTTGATACCGCTGCCTTTTCTATTCCTCAGATAGCTGAAGACCTGAAGATCGTGCATCTGCTCGCCTTTGACTCAGTCGGCGTAAGTATCAATGAGGTGTTGCCTCGTCTCGACTCCCTATTGTCGAAGGCATATGTCAGTTATGCTACAGGTCAGCGCTATGGTTTCGTGCAGCCTGAGAAGCTGTTCAATCACCTGAACATGAAATCGGACAATTCGGGTTATGCCCGTCTGTTTGATGAGGAGGTGAAGAAGCCGGACATGAGGGATGTGGAACAGAAACTCGCTTCGGTAGACAGGATGGCGTATCTGATGGACTCGCATCCGGAGGGTTACGTCTTTCAGACATTACAGAAGCAATTGGCGAAGACCACTGATAAGGATCAGCGTCATAAGATAGCCGTCAATCTGGAGCGTTGTCGTTGGCAGATGAAGCGACCCGGGGAAGCAGAACGTATGGTGCTGGTAAATATCCCCTCGCAGCAACTCTGGGCGGTGTCTCCTGACTCTGTGCTCGACATGCGTATCTGTTGTGGGGCTACGACAAACAAGACTCCCTTGCTGCATAGCGCTATCAGTTATATGCAGGTCAATCCCGAGTGGATCATTCCCCAGAACATTGTCAAGACCGATGTAGCCCATCATGGTGGTGACTCCGTCTATTTCGCTCGTCACAGATACTATATTGTGGAACGTAGTTCTGGTGATACGCTGAATCCTGCTGAGGTCACTTCGGAAGAGATGTTGTCTGGTCGTCTGCGTGTCGGACAGAAGGGTGGGGCAGGCAATTCCTTAGGACGCATCGTCTTCAGGTTCCCGAATAATTTCTCCGTCTATCTCCATGATACCAACAACCGAGGTGCCTTCAACCGAGATCGGCGTACCCTCTCGCATGGCTGTGTCCGTGTGCAGAAACCATTTGATCTGGCGTGCTTCCTGTTGCCTGATGCGGATGAGTGGACTATGGACCGTCTGCGCATCTCGATGGATATCCGTCCAGAGACAGAGAGAGGACAAATCTATGTGCAAGAACATGCTGGCGCCCCGAAACCGTTCCGCCTGATGTCCTATCAGGATGTGAGCCCGAAGGTGCCTTTATACATTATTTATTATACAGCCTATCCGAATCCGAAGACGGGTGTGGTGGAGTTTTGGCCGGATCTCTATGGTTATGACCAGGCTATCAGTCAGGAGATGGGCTCTATCCTATTGTAGAACAGAAAGCAAATGGACAAGAATAGCGACCAACATATCAAGGAACTTCTCTCAGATCCCAGTACCCAACGGAAGGGATTTGAACTGATGGTACGCGAATACAGCGAACAGTTGTACTGGCAGGTACGACGTATCGTCCTTACCCATGAAGATTCCAATGATGTGTTGCAGAATGCCTTTATCAAGGCGTGGAACGGTCTTGGCTCTTTTCATGGCGATTCCAAGGTGATCACCTGGGTGTCGCGCATAGCCATCAACGAGAGTCTCGACTTCGTGCGTCGTCAGAAGAATATGACCCTTGTCAGCACTGACGACGATGAGTCGTGTGTGGCCAATACCCTGATGGCCGACGATTATTTCGATGGTGATGAGACTGAGGCGCAGTTGCAGGAAGCCATTGCCGGACTGCCTGAAGTACAGCGCACTGTCTTTACTTTGCGTTACTACGACGAGATGAAATACAGTGAGATGAGTAAGTTGCTGAATACCTCAGAAGGTAGCCTGAAAGCCTCCTATCACATCGCCGTCAAAAAGATTTCTGAATTTTTTAAGTCACATGATTAAACCTTTTATATTATTATACGTCAAACGAGTATGAAAGAAGAAAAATTTCTTATAGAAAGAGTCGGTAAGCAGAATCCTTTCAAGGTTCCTGAAGGTTACTTCGATACGTTGACAAGTCAAGTGATGGCTAAGGTTGACGCAGAGAAAGGTGCCCAAATCGTGGAGATTAGGAAGGTGAAGAAAGCGAAGTCAGTATGGCTCCGTCCTCTTCTCTATGCTGCCGCATGTGGGTGTGTTTTGTTCGTCAGTGTGGCATCGTACCTGTCGCATGAAGACCAGTCGATGGCTGCACCTACTACTGAGAGTGCGGTGGCCGCGCAGACAATGGATTATTATTCCTTCGACGAGGCTGCTGACTATGCGATGATTGACAATCAGGAAATCTATGCCTGTCTGTCGTCTGACTATTAATTAATCAAACAAAGAGATGAAGAGACTTATCGTTAGTTGTCTGGCAGTTGTTTTTGCACTGAGTGCTTTGGCTCAGGCACCGAACCAGCAGAGGTTCTCTCCTGAGAAATTCCAGGCTGATATGGAGCAGTATATAGCCAAGGAAGCCGGTTTGACCCCTCGGGAAGCTGCTGCTTTCTTCCCTATGTTCAGGGAGATGCAGAAGAAGCAGCGTGCAATCTACAACCAGATGATGGCAGAGTCGAAAATCAAGCCTGCCGACGAGAAAGCCTGTAAGAAAGTGATTCAGAAGCGGGATCAGGTAGAGTTGGAACTGAAGAGTATCCAGCAGACCTATCACAACAAGTTCCTCAGCGTGCTTCCCGCTTCTAAGGTATTTGATGTTATTAAGGCTGAGGACCAGTATCACCGCGGACTGTTCCGTAACTGGGGCAGAAATCCGATGGGCAACCCGATGGGTGGGAATCCGATGGGTAATCCCATGACCCGACCCAGAATGCAACAAGGAAATAGAAGATAGATTAAAACTGCTAGTGGGTGCCGCTGTTCTGTGAGGAATGGCGGCACTTTTTTATGTCAGTTTTGAGTCTTCGAGAATCTTCGGACAGAGAGGAGCCAGTTCACACTTCTCGCAATGGGGCTTGCGAGAAGTGCAAACATATCGTCCGTGAAGCAGAAGCCAGTGATGAGCATTAGGGATATCCTCTTCTGGTATGTGTTTGGTCAGCGCCATCTCCACCTTATAGGGCGTATTGTCGCGCTTGCTGACGAGTCCCAACCGATGGGCCACCCGATAGACATGTGTATCCACAGCGAGTGCCGACTTCCCAAAGGCAACACTCTGGATGACATTCGCCGTCTTTCGGCCTACACCTGGGAGATCGAGTAGCAAGTTCATGTCTGAAGGTACCTCTCCGTTGTGCCTCTCCACCAGTGCCTTTGCCATCTTCACTAAGTGATCTGCCTTTGCATTCGGATACGACACACTGCGGATATACTTTAATACATCCTCCGGCTCCGCCTTCGCCATCGCCTTTGCATCAGGATAGTGCCGGAACAGTTCTGGTGTCACCTGATTGATTCGCTTGTCCGTACACTGCGCACTCAGGATGACTGCCACCAACAACTGAAATACGCTACCGAACTCCAGTTCGGTATTTACATTCGGCATCTGCTCCCTGAAGTGTGCTAAGATCTTCTCAAATCGTTCTACTTTCTTCATACTGTCGTTAAGACTACTTGAAGATCTTTTGGGCGAACATGGTCAGATAGATACGCCAATTGCGCCATATATGGCCGCCTTCGGTTTCCACGTATTCGTATTTATAGCCCTTGCTGTCCCAGAAGGCACGCAAATCGACGGTTGGCTGATAGAGGAAGTCGGTCTTGCCCATACCCATCCAATAGAGTTTCGGTTTGCTGCCAAAGAGTTTGGCTGACTGCTGGGCGAAGTCGGGACTGTTCTTGATCTGATCAGCGAATGAACCTCCCAAAATCTGACCGCTATTCAGGTGCAGACCAGCGGAGAATAGTCCGTAGTAGTCGAACGTAGTAGGATAGAGCAGGCTGACGTGGAACGTATGTCCGCCGCCCATCGATAGACCACAGATGGCACGTCCAGCACGGCTCTTAATGGTGCGGTAGTTGGCATCGATGTAGTTCACAATGTCCATAAAACTTTCAGGAATCGTTGCAGCGGCTGGTTCCGTGGGACCTGTTCCGCCATCGCGGAAGCCTGGGGTGTACATACCGAATGACCATTCACCAGGGGCAGCCTGACAGTTGGGGTTGCCGTTGGGCATCACAACAATCATTGGCTTGGCTTTTCCTGTAGCAATCAGATTGTCGAGAATCTGTGCAGCACGTCCGAGTTCACTCCAGGCATTCTCGTCGCCACCAGCACCATGCAACAGATAGAGCACGGGATATTTGCCACCCTTGTCGTAGCCAGCTGGGGTATAAACTGTCATGCGACGCTGCATCTTCAGCGTGGGACTGTTGTACCATACCTTAGAGAGGTTGCCGTGAGGCACTTCGTTCACTTTGTAGAGATCACCCTTGTCACCCTTCTCATTGCTGATGATGAAGATGTTGGTGAACGACACGATGTCGCGGTTCACATAGATATTGGAGGGATCTTTCACACCCGTCATACCGTCGATGTTGAAGGTGTAACTGTACATCTCTGGGGCGAGTTTGCCGGTGGTGTAACTCCACACACCATTTCTGCCCTCTTTCATGGCGGCAACGTTTTGGCCTTCAGGCAGGAAGTCGCCAGTCACCTCCACCTTGACAGCCTTGGGCGCAAAGAGGTTGAATGTGACTGTACCATCTTTGTTGATGACGGGGGATTGCACACTGGCACTGTTGAAGAGTCTCTCCTGTGCCGAGCCGCTCAGACAACATACTGCTGCGAGGGCCAATGTCATGATAGTCTTTTTCATACGATTGTTGTATTTGTTTGTTTAGTTGTTGAGAATATTTGATGCAAAGATAATCTTTTTTTCTGTAATTGCTTGCATTATTTGCAAAATCTTGCTAACTTTGCAGAAAAAATAAGCAAATAGTCTAAAACATTAAGTATGATTAAACAAATATTGTTATCCTTGACGTGTCTGGCCGTGATACCAGTCAGCGCCCAGAAAACACCTGTGTGGCAGGATCCGAATGTGAACCAAGTGAACCGTGAAGTTCGTCGTGCTGATTTCTTTGCTTTCGAGAGTGAGGAACTTGCTAAACAAGGTGACAAGATGAAATCGTCTCGTTACCTCTCGATGGAGGGCATGTGGAAAAGAACCATCAGGATGCACCGAAGGACTTCTTTGGTCTGAAGTACGACGATTCGCAGTGGGTGGACTTCCCCGTACCAGGTCTCTTTGAGATTAATGGTTATGGCGACAGGATTTATAAGAATATTGGTTATGCCTGGGGCACTACCTTCAAGAGCAATCCCCCCTATATTGGTGAGATCAATAACTATACGGGCTCTTATCGCCGGACATTCGATCTGCCTGCTGACTGGAAAGGGCAGGAGGTGTTTTTCCATGTTGGCTCTGCTACAAGTAACCTCAGCGTTTGGGTAAACGGCAAGTTTGTCGGGTACTCGGAGGATTCGAAGGTGGCTGC
>CAJODF010000064.1 GCA_905233555.1 uncultured Prevotella sp.
GAACACTTTTCCTCACAGAAGAGCAGATGACCATCAAACCACTCTTCAACCTGAAAGGGCTGCTTGGCGATTAGGGTGACGCATCGACGAAGTCAGGAATAATCCCCCATCCAGACTGGACGGGGGATTTTTATGGATTTACCCTGCATAAGGCAGTTCCAACCACTTCACGTAGCAGAAGTCCTGACGATGGGGCAGATTCTTATTCTTCGGGTACATGCGGACGGCACTCTTATACTGACCCGCCTGCTTGGGTGTGTTAACAGACTCGAAGATGTAGTTGTTGCCTTCCTGCTTCACCATCTTCAACGGCTCGACAGAGAAAACGTGATCCTCACCGTTGGCATCGGTGGCGATATTCACCTTCTCCAAGGCAAGTGCATCATCGAGACCCTGCTCGTTGATGACATAGCGCAAGGTGTACTCTTCGCCTGTGAGATGCAAGCCGGAGGCATGAGCCGTTGACTCGGCACTCACCACGCTGATGGCATCCCAACGCTCTGCTACGGTTTCCTTCCACTGGGCAATCTCCTTGGCCAGACGGTAGTCGTCCTTGGCAAGTTGCTTGAAGCGTTTAGCCAGCTTCTCGTAGAACTTGGAATAATAGTCGTCGAGTTGACGCTTCATCGTATAGTGAGGTGCAATCTGGGCGATTGAGTTCTTGATGACCTTAACCCAACCCTTAGAGATGCCCTTCTTATCCTTGTTATAATAAAGAGGCACGATCTCGTTCTCCAACAGATTATAGATGGTAGCGGCATCGAGTTGATCCTGATAACCCTGATTCTGGTAGGTTCGCTTCTCGGTAAGAGCCCAACCGGCACCCTCACGATAGCCTTCCAACCACCAGCCGTCCTTCACAGAGAGGTTCACGACACCGTTCATCTCAGCCTTCTCACCAGAGGTACCTGAAGCCTCCAACGGACGTGTCGGGGTATTCATCCAGATATCCACACCCGATACCAGACGACGGGCCAGCAGGAAGTCGTAGTCCTCGAGGAAGATAACCTTACCCTGGAACTGAGGCATCTGACTGATTTCGAAGATTCTCTTAATGAGACCCTGACCTGCGCCATCTGCGGGGTGAGCTTTACCGGCAAAGAGGAACACCACAGGGCGCTCGGGATTGTTCACAATCTTGTCGAGACGCTCCAGGTCGGTGAACAGCAGATGAGCACGCTTATAGGTAGCGAAGCGGCGGCAGAAGCCGATGACAAGCGCGTTGGGATTCAAGCGCTCAACCAACTTCACCACACGCTGAGGATCACCCTGATTCTTCAGCCAAGTCTCCTGGAACTGAATGGCGATATAATCAAAGAGTTTAGCCTTCAGAGCCTTACGAACCTCCCAAATCTCCTCATCGGGACAATTGTAGATACCGTGCCAGATCTCCTCATTCGACTGGTCGCCCATGAACTTCGGATCGAAATACTTGGCATAGATTTTGAGCCACTCTGTAGCAGCCCAAGTGGGGAAGTGGACACCATTTGTCACGTAACCCACGTGGTTCTCCTCAGGATAGTAACCGTTCCAGATGGGAGCGAACATCTTCTGCGATACCCAGCCGTGGAGCTTCGACACACCGTTCACCTCCTGACAAGTGTTGCAGGCGAAAGTACTCATACAGAACTTCTCGCCCTTATCCTCAGGATTGGTACGGCCCATACCGATGAACTCATCCCATGAGATGCCGAGTTTGGCGGGATAGCCACCCATGTACTTGCCGAAGAGACCCTCCTCGAAGTAGTCGTGACCTGCGGGCACTGGGGTGTGCACGGTATAGAGACCGCTGGCACGAACCAGTTCCATGGCCTGATTGAAGGTCAGTCCGTCTTCTTCGATATAGTCGCACAGACGCTGCAGGTTGCAGAGTGCTGCGTGACCCTCGTTACAATGGTAGATATCCTTCTTGATGCCGAGTTTCTTCAGCAGCAGCATACCACCGATACCGAGCAGGATTTCCTGCTTCAGTCGGTTCTCCCAATCGCCACCATAAAGACTATGAGTGATAGGCTTGTCGAAGTCGGAGTTCATCTCGTTGTCGGTATCCAGCAGATAGAGTTTCACACGACCCACATTCACACGCCATACATAGGCATGCACCTGATAGTTGGTGTAAGGCACATCTATCACGAGGGGATTACCCTCACTGTCGAGTTGACGCTCGATGGGCAGATTGCTGAAGTTCTGAGTCTCGTAGTTGGCAATCTGCTGACCGTCCATCGACAGGCTCTGTGTGAAGTATCCGAAACGATACAGGAAACCGACGGCACACATATCCACGTTGGAGTCAGAAGCCTCCTTCACGTAGTCGCCGGCCAGCATTCCCAGACCGCCGCTGTAGATCTTCAGGGCAGAGTGGATACCATACTCCATACAGAAGTAGGCCACCGACGGACGCTTTGAGTCGGGCTTCACGTCCATATACTTACGGAACATGTCATACACGTTCTTGATACGCTTCATCAGCGCCTTATCCTTGACAATCTCCTCCTTGCGGGCGTATGTCAGGCGCTCCAGCAACATCACGGGATTATGCTTCACATCATGATACAAATCAGGGTCGAGGTCACGGAACAAGTCACGAGCCTCGTAGTTCCATACCCACCACATATTGTGGGCAATCTCATCCAAACACTTCAATTCCTCAGGAAGCGTAGCCTTCACGGTCAGGGTCTTCCAAGACGGAACATTTGCGTAATCTGCTTTAATTTTCATCGCTTTTATAATTTACAATTTGACAATATACAATTTACAATTTATTTATCAATTTATTCTATTTTGCAATTTCATCAGCCTTCAGTCGAGTTCTTAACGTAACTATCGATTTGACGATGATGCTCAACAGTTCTTTACATTCTTGGTATAAGGGTTCTATGCGTGATGTATTCAGCATCTGGCAACGCATAATCAAATCAAGCCAATGACAGGTTTCGTCCAATTCTTCTTCTACCATTTTCAGTTTATTCAGGAAATCTTTGTCTGACTTCGCAAGACAAGCAGCCCTATAGTTAGCTGAAGGAGATGTGCCAGAACGTACCACTTGGCGAGCTATAGTCTGAGCACCCAAAGATGTCGGTAAGGCATCAACCATACTGATGATCCTCACTGCAAAGAATGTCATTCTCTCCTGTAGTTCCAGCTTATCCATAAATGGTTAAATTGTTAAATTCCCAAATAAATGGTAAATGGTAGATTGTCAAATTGTAAATCTATCCTTGGCTTTACGGAGGGCGATGTCGTATGCCTCCTCGTAGAACTTGATGAACTCGCTCCAGAGGGCTTTCTTCGACAGAGCCTCAGCCTTCTTGCGGCAATCCTCCACCTGCTTCTTCGTGAAACCGGAGAACTCAGCCACGGTGTCCTTGATATTATCGGCCACCTCCGAGTAGTTATAGTCCGTACGGTGAATCACCTTCACACCGTCCTCTATCTCACCGTTATGCCCGAACACACTGTTGGCCCAGAGACCGAAGCCTGCCAGATCGGTGGTGATACAAGGCACCTTGAAGGCCACAGCCTCCAGCGGCGTATAGCCCCACGGCTCGTAATACGAGGGATAGATACAGAGGTCGTTGCCTAATACAATATCATAATAGGTCATATTCACGATACCGTCCTTACCGTCGAGATAACAGGGCAGGAAGATCACCTTCACCTGCTCGTCCTTGCGGTTGTGCATATCGTAGTACTTCAGCATACCCAGCACATTGTCGTGACTCATGTTGTGCAGCCAGTGCGTCACCTGAGGCACCTCCAACGGCGTATCATATTGCTTTCCGCTTGCCAGACGTTCCTGTAAGTCCTTGCGGGGCTCTCCTACCCAACCGGGCACCTCGATGAAAGCCACCACCTTCTTCTTCAGGTCTTTCTCGCGCAACAACCGGTTCATGGCCTCCACAAACACGTCGATACCCTTGTTGCGGAACTCATAGCGACCCGAGGTCGAGATGATCAGCGTATCGTCGTCGAGTTGCTCACCCAAAAGAGCGTTAGCCACGTCGAGCAGAC
Organism: uncultured Prevotella sp.; assembly: GCA_905233555.1. Classification (GTDB taxonomy): domain Bacteria; phylum Bacteroidota; class Bacteroidia; order Bacteroidales; family Bacteroidaceae; genus Prevotella. The sequence continues at coordinate 4,012 of CAJODF010000064.1, forward strand.
GCTTACGGGCTGCCTTGCGCTTTTTGGTGAATTGCGCTGCCTTCGGTACGAAACTATTGTCGAAACCATTGGGCAGTATCACGTCCACAGGTTTGTCGAGCAGTTCCACACACTCCTTGGCGGTAATGTCGCTCACCGTCGTAAAGCAGTCCACATGCCAGGCGGTCTGCTTCTCGATGGAGTGCTTGCTCTGCATATTCAGTTCTCCGGCCATCTGGTCGCCATTATAGGCAAACAGGTAGTCGTAGAGGGGTTTCATATTTCCGGCGATGCTTCGTCCGATGCTGGTGGCATGGGTCGTAAAGATCGTACCGATCTGGGGCAGTTTATTGTTGATGTAGAGTGCGCCCAGACCGCACATCCACTCGTTGGCATGGTAGATCACCTTCTGGCTCTCGTTGAGATAGTGCTTATAGAAACTCTCGACAACCAAGGCGGCAGCATACGAGAACATCGAAGCCTCATCGTAGTCGCCATAGGCATGCAGCGAATCCACCTGATACTTCTCCCACAGCCAACCGTATATCTCATTCTTCTTCTCGAAGAACGGCATAAAGTCAACCAGGATAGCAATGGGTTCTCCGGGAACCGTCCAGCGCCCTACCCTCACGTTGAGTCCGCTTTCCTTAGCCTCCCATTGCCAATCGGCAAAGAGAGTGCCGTCTTCTTTGAAATAGGGGCTCTCCTCTTTCGTGTAGTTACCGTCCTCCCGTTTCCACAGACTAGGGCCTATAAATATCACTTTATCCGGATGTGCCTCCTGCAAAGTCTTGGCACGTGTCGAAAGGACTGTATAGATTCCTCCTACTTTATTACACACTTCCCAACTCGATTCAAAGATATAGTCGGGGTTTAAAAGCCTATCTGTCATGCGTTATAATTATAAACGGTGCAAAGGTACTTAAAAATTTCTAAAATAACGATAGTTTTTCTGCATATTTTCTTCATTATCATAGATTTATTGATATAGATTTGGTATCTTTGCTCCCAAAATCATACGAACATGAGAAAATTGCTATTATCACTCTTCGCTTTTCACTTCTCACTTCTCACTTCTTTCACCCAAGGCAAAGAGGGTCCTTTCCGCGCGTACATATATAATAATGAATACGAGGTCTTCCTCCAAATCAACCTCTACGACGAGGATATAGAAGTGCCGGGACAGGAACTCTACGGCCCGCTGCCGGGCTATCTCGGCAAGAAGCACAACTCCTTCTGCTGGGTCATCACCTCTGCCAAGATCAAGGACGACAAGACGGCCACCCTCTCCCTCATCAACGACTATGGCTCAGAAGACCTCACCGCCACCCTCACCCTGCAGAACGACTCCACCTACATCCTCAAGCAGGAAAAGGGCTCCACCCTCAAGGTGCCCAAGAACAGCAAGTGGCAGAAACTCCCCAAGACCCTCGAACTCAAACGCCAAAAGAAATAACGCGATGACAGAACTTACAAAAGAGCAACTCGATGAGCGCGTGGCCCGTGCCGTTGAGAACTTCATGGCAGGCTACGGCTGTTGCCAGAGCGTCATTGCAGCCTTTGCCGACCTCTACGGACTCGACGACACACTGGCCAAGAAGATTGCAGCCGGCTTCGGAGGAGGCGTCGGCAGGATGAGGATGATGTGCGGCGCCGTGTCAGGCATCGTCATGCTGGTCGGCCTGCATTGCGGACAGACGGAGGGCAGCGATCGCGAAGGGAAATCCGCCTGCTACAAGGTTGTACAGGAACTGCTGGAGCAGTCGCGCCAACAGAACGGCAGCCTCATCTGTGCCGAGATCCTCGGACTGAAGGGCTACGAGAAGGCTACATGCAGTTACATCGCCTCCCCTCGCACCGCCGAATACTACAAGACCCGCCCCTGCGCCGCCAAAGTAGAATCTGCCGCCCGCATCTTCGCCGACTACCTGCGTCAGCAACATTAGTCTTGCAAGGCAAATAGTTTTAATTATCAATTATAAATCAGTAAGAAAATGAAGAAGTTTTATTTCGCAGCATTGCTTTCCGTCACGATGATGACAGCCAATGCACAAGAGCCGAATATTCCAAGGGGAATGTTTGGCGGTCAGCAGAACATCAATGTGAAGTTCGATGAGTACAAGGCAGCCCCTCAAGGTTTCGACCAGGAGCGTGCAGGCATTGCAAAGGGCACCGTAAAACTCATTGAGTACCAGTCAGAATCAGTAGGGACCACCCGCAAGGCAAACGTCTATCTGCCTCCCAAGTACGATGCAAAGAAGAAGTACAGCGTGCTCTACCTGCTTCACGGCATCGGTGGCGACGAGAACGAGTGGTACAAGGACGGCGGTAAGCCCGACATCATCATGGACAACCTCTATGCTGACGGGAAAGTTGCCGACATGATCGTGGTCATGCCTAACGGCCGTGCTCAGAAGGACGACTCCCGCGCAGGAGGCATGGGCTCGTTCAGGGCCTTCGGCGACTTCGACAAAGACCTCATCGGCAGCCTTATCCCTTACATCGAGAAGAACTTCAGCGTCTATACCGATAGAGATCACCGTGCCATCGCAGGTCTGTCGATGGGTGGCGGCCAGTCGCTCAACTTCGGACTCGGCCACATGGATGTCTTTGCCTATGTCGGCGGCTTCTCTTCTGCACCCAACACGATGCGTGCCGCACAACTCATTCCCGATGTGGACAAGGTGAAGAAGGAGAACAAACTCCTGTGGATGGTTTGTGGCGGCGCCGACGGCCTGATGAACAACAGCGCACAACTCAAGGCATTCTGTGACGAGAAGGGCATCCCCTGCACCCTCATCAACTACCCCGATGAAGGTCACAATTTCGTTGTCTGGAAATATGGCCTTTACAACTTCGCCCAGTTGATCTTCAAATAATCACCCTTACATATCACATAGGGGTCAGGACACTCTGTGACAGTCACATTGTATCCTGACCCTTTTTTTATCCTGATCTTCGTGATATAGAAAATCTCCGAATTGTTTGGCAGTTCGGAGATTTTTATTTACCTTTGCAACGCATTCTTGAATACCGCACCCAGTTGTAGTCCGGGAGGGAAGGGTTCAAGGATGTAGGGGCAAGGCGAAAGCCATGTACCGCCACAAGGTCGTTTTTCAGCGGCCTTATTTTTTTAGCCCCACCCCTCTTCGTCATTTTCATTTTAATAATTCACGCTGCAAATATAAGGTTTCACTATTGATGGATACAACTTCTAAATTCCACTTTATCCAATGAGGTTATTAATCCATTATAGTCGAGAGTCTTCAATGGCTGCTTACCTCTGGCAAAACTGCACGAATTTACTTTCTTATCCCATGAAACAGAGCAGAAGTTTGTAGGTCGCTGGCATTTCAGCAGACATGAAGGACTCTGAAATGGTCTATTGCCCACAATGGATGCCAATTGCTTAGGTGTTGGCGTATTCGAGAATCGTTGGGGGACCAATATTATCTGATCACTTTTTAGGATTCTACTCATTCGAGAATAGACATCTTTTGCATAGTCTATATTATCTGCGCCAACCAACAAGTTCAAGCCTGGCTTAATTCCAAGTCCTTCTATCTCCTGTAGTTGCCTTTCCACTCTCTCCACCTCAGCCTCATTATCCGGTTGATGAATCGTGAGATGTATCTTGTCTGGTTTATGCTGGGCCAAATGTTCCCATATAACAGACTTTTCTAAGGGCAAGCCATTGGATGTGACTGAAAGATAGCACTGAGGATAGAGTGCATCTATCACCTCAAATATGCCATCATATTCAAATGGCTCTCCCCCTCCTAACGACACAGACTTTACCCCATGCTTGATGCAGTCAGAAGCAAAATCTATCACTTCTGATGGATGCCACATTGTGTTGCCCTCGAGCGTACTGTAGTTATAGCAGAACGGACATTGCTTGGAGCAATAGTTTGACAGGTCTATAGATAGAAGTTCAATCATTATTACCGCTCTTCAGTTTCTGCATTTCTTCAATCGAAATAATATGAGGAAATACTCTCCCCTGATATGGAATATCTGCCAGTTGTTCTATTTTCTCACGATAGGTTTCAACCTCAGATTCAAGATATAATGGATATCTTTTGCCAATAATCTCTATAACATGATTCTCCAGAGAATACCTTTTTCTTAGGACTGCAAATGCTTTTTCATCCACGATAACCACTCTTGGATTATATCTGATAAACATATCTTCCAAATAGCGGCTATTCTTTAAGAAATAAGTCTCCAACATATGTGGTGTTACAACCTTCTCAGCATCTTCTACAAAGGCATATCTACCCAAAGGCTTAGGAATCCTAGGCAAGAATGGAAGCATAATGGTATGTTGCGTGATGAAATCTGATACGATAACCTTGTCATAGTCGAACTTGCTATAAGGACTGACTATCATTAAAACAGTTGGCCTATCAGTAAAAACATATGCTATGCATGTAGCGCAATTGGTTGAACACTTTTTGCAATTATACTTTTCTTTTTCAGAGCAATATGGATAAAAATCTACCGCATCCATATCCGATATAACATACGCTTTCGTCCCATTCGTCAAAGTCAACAAACCATATTCGCATCCATCAATAAATACATTTTCTGTCGTAAAATGACATGGAAGCCATTCTGCAATTTGAATCTTTTGACATTCACTGAATTTTATAGGAACACGAGGAACCCTTCTTTGCAGAGCCGGAGGGAATTGGTTTAACTTTACAGGGTTCTTTGGAATGTTGATCCTATCTGCAAGCAGTTCATTCCAATATGGCTGTTTATATATATAATAAGGTGCTGAAGAAAAATGATACCCATAAACAACCTTATTGTCTTTCCAATCGTCAGAGATAAAAAAGTCCTTGGCCTTATATATCTGCAGTATGATACCCTCATCAATCATTCTTTTCAAAGACGATGTTTCAATCACAACTGTTTGTTTCCCTACGTCCTTAGTACAATCAAAACAATCAATCAAATATAATCCTCTTTTCTTAGAAATACATAGTTCTATATTAAAGTCAGGATTCTTCGTGAGTTCCAGAAACTTTTCCTCTTTTTCTATATCTATTCGGAATATGCAATCAAACCAAGAGTCCTCCTCATCTGGCTGATGAGGGTTCTCCATCAAGTCATCAATTTGATCATCAGTCAAGTTGATTGTGAGATATTCGTTAGTAGGGTGTCCAATTTGATGTCCCCAAATGTCTAAGCAAAAACCGCTATAACTTATTGATTTTTAACACTTTAAGTCATGAAATAATGTCCAAAAAGT
>CAJODF010000065.1 GCA_905233555.1 uncultured Prevotella sp.
CGACAACCTGGCCATCTTCAAGGCTACCGTCGAGGCCAATGCCCTTGAGTCGCTCTATGATGCCGATGCCGACAAGGTGGCTTCTGCCTCTATCGGTACGCTGCAGGAGGGTGCCAAGACCGGACCTGCCGTGAAGGTCGTGAAACTGCTGGCCCAGAGCACGGGCGACTTCACCCGCGACGAGTTGAAGAAAGACGTGAAGCTCAGCTGGACCGACAAGACCAAGGCTGAGATCGCTGCTGCCAAGGGCGAGAACAGCAATCAGGAGGCAGGAGAAAGCGGTCAGGAGTCAGGCGGCGGTTCCGGCAACCAAGGCGGTTCTGGCAACCAGGGTGCTTCCGGTAGTGGCACTGGTACTGGTACGATCACCCAGAACCTCGCAGCCCCCACCATCAGCGGTAACACGCCGTTTGAGGAGACGACCCAAGTGACCATGGCTGGTCCTGACGGTGCAGAGATCCACTACACCACGGACGGCAACGACCCGACCTCTGAGAGCGCTGAGCGATTCGGCTACCGTTAAGGCTATCGCCATCAAGGACGGCCAGAGCAGTTCTGTGACCTCGAAGGTGTTCACTAAGGGCACTGACAGCGGGAACGAGGGCGATGCGAACTAAGAGAAGTGATAAGTGATAAGTGATAAGTGAAAAGTGATTATGAAAAAGGGAAAGTTCATTGAGGTGGCGGTGAAGGTGATAGTAGCCGCTCTCACAGCCTTCCTGACGGCCATCACGACCACAAGTTGCATGGGACACGGACCTTTTTAAAAGTAAAAAAGTAAAAAGGTAAAAAAGTAAAAAGTGAGCCGAAAGTGTCAATACTTTCGGCTTTTTTTTATAATTTTGCAGCCGTTTATGAGATACTTTATCACATTCAGTTACGACGGGGGGCGGTATCACGGTTGGCAGATACAGCCCAACGGGGTGTCGGTGCAGGAGAAACTGGAGTGGGCCCTTTCGACCTTGTTGCGCGAGGAGATCAGCGTGACGGGGGCCGGACGGACCGATGCCGGGGTGCATGCCCGTATGATGGTGGCACACTTCGACGCCCCTGAACTGGACTGCGAGCAACTGGCCTATAAGTTGAACAGGCTGTTGCCGCAGGATATTGCGGTGCAGCGGGTGGAGGCAGTGAGCGACGAGATGCACGCCCGCTTCTCGGCCAAGTGGCGCACCTACCATTATTACATCCACACAAGGAAGGACCCGTTTCTCAGGGCCTACTCCTGCGAGATCCACTATCCGCTGGACTTTGCCGCAATGAACGAGGCAGGGCGGCGGCTGACGGGCTACGACGATTTCGGGGCATTCTGTAAGAGCGGCGCCGACGTGAAGACGACGCTCTGCCAGGTGACGAAGGCCGAGTGGGTGCAGACATCGCCCACGACGTGGTATTTCGAGATTACTGCCAACCGGTTCCTGCGCAATATGGTGCGTGCCGTCGTCGGTACGATGATCGACGTGGGGCGCGGACGGCTCTCTATAGAGGAGTTCTGCAAGGTGATAGAGGGGAAGCGGCGCACGGAGGCGGGCGAGAGTATGCCTGGCAATGCGCTGTTCCTTGAAGACATCGTTTATTAAATTGTAAATTGTCAATTGTCCAATTGTAAATTACTCTATGTGGCTGATTTTGGCTTTTATGTCGGCGGCGCTGCTGGGCTGCTACGATTCGTTTAAGAAACAGGCCCTGAAGGGGAATGCAGTGATTCCCGTGCTGTTTCTGAACACGCTCTTCATGACGCTGATTTTCCTGCCGTACATCCTGATGAGTCTGCCCGACTGGACGTGGGCGGAGCATAAGTATATCGTGCTGAAGGCGCTGATCGTGCTGTCGAGTTGGATTCTCGGCTATTTCGGCATGAAGCACCTGCCGCTGACGATCGTGGGGCCTATCAACGCCACACGGCCCGTGATGGTGCTCGTGGGTGCGCTGCTGGTGTTTGGCGAGCGGCTCAACGTGTGGCAGTGGATCGGTGTGCTGCTGGCGGTGGCCTCGTTCCTGATGCTGAGTCGCAGCGGCAAGAAGGAGGGCATCGACTTCAAGCACGACAACTGGATATACATGATCGTAGGCGCAGCGATACTCGGTGCCGTGAGCGGCCTGTACGACAAGTACCTGATGGCGCCTGTGGAGAGTGGGGGCGTGGGACTGGACCGTATGATGGTGCAGTCGTGGTACAATATCTACCAGTGCGTGATGATGGGCGTGATGCTGTGGCTGCTGTGGTGGCCGAAACATGAGCAGACGACGCCGTTCCACTGGTCGTGGTCGATTCTCGGCGTGAGTGTGTTCCTCTCTGCAGCCGACTTCCTGTATTTCTATTCGCTGAGTCTGCCCGACGCGATGATATCGATTGTGTCGATGATCCGACGGGGCAGTGTGGTGGTGAGTTTCGGCTTTGGAGCGTTGTTCTTCCACGAGAAGAACCTGAAGGCGAAGGCCTTCGACCTGGCGCTGGTGCTGCTCGGTTTGATCTTCCTGTATATCGGTTCGCGCTAGTCGCGATAGATCCATTTCAGGATGGAGTTGATCCAGCGGATGGAGCAGCGGAACCAACGGTAGGTACTGACGGGCTTGCCTCCGAAGCGTAAAATAAATTCACGGAAAGAATTCTTCTGGAACGGTAGTCCCACATCGAGGAAATTGATGTGGTCGTAGCCGTGTTCGTGGGCATACTTGATGGCGTGCCAGATGGTGACGGCATCGGGGTGCAAAGGCAGGTAGGTCTTGCGGCGGAAGGCGGAGTACCAGAGGTCGGCATCCTTGTCGCCATAGACACAGGCCGAGCAGCCGATGACATGCTTACGGGATTTGGTGACAAACAGTTGGCACCGGTTCGATTCGCGCAGTTTGATAAAGAATTGGCTGTCAGGGATGTATCGTTTTGGCTTAAACCAATGGTGATGGCGCAGCAGTTTGTTGAAGGCCTTCAGGTCCTCTTCCGTTTCCACCGTCTGGCAGGTCACGCCACGTGCGTAGGCCATCTCGATGCGGTGCATCATCTTTTCCGAAATCCGTTCCTCGGGGGTCTTGCTGTGCAGCGAGTTGTGGATGCTCATCCAGTGGACGGGGAAATAGTCGTTGTGGCGGAAGTAGCGGTAGCCGAACATTTTCTGGGTGAGGTTACTGACTTCGATGTAAAGAGTTTTGGTGTTCAGTCGCTTCGTCAGTGTTGTCAGCATCTCCCCGAAAAGTTCGTCCTTTTTGTAGTCGCTTTCGGCATAGGCACCTTCGCCCATCACCCGGCAGTGCATGAAGATGAACGGGGGAATGAAGGAGGTACGGTAGCGGACCGTTGCCAGCAGTTGGCTGACCACCCGTCCCGATTCATCGGTACAGACCACCATATAGGGCTTCATCTTGGGCGTGGAGGCACTGATGAGGAACAGTTGGCGGCTGTGGAAGAAGTTGCTTTCCTCCACCTGCGGCAACTTGTCCGCACGGCTGTATATGACAGTCTTTATTCCTTTCACGGGTAAAGATAGTACAAATCCTGCGCAAATTTACGAATATTTTTGGAACAACCAAAAAAAATCCGTAACTTTGCCGCAAAATTTAAGATACACTATGACAGAATTCAAGGATTTGGTGCAGTTGCGCCGCAGTCACCGTAAGTTTACAGAGCAGGAAGTCGATGCCGACGACCTGAAGTTGATACTCCGTGCCGCCCTGATGGCACCCACCTCGAAGAGTCAGCGTGCCTGGCAGTTTGTCGTCGTGGAAGACAAGCTCGACTTGGAGAAACTGGCCGATGCGAAGAACATGGGCAGTCAGTTTCTGAAGGGAGCCCCCATAGCCATCGTGGTGCTGGGCGACCCCATGCAGAACGACTGTTGGGTGGAGGACGGTTCCATCGCCGCCATCTCGATGCAGTATCAGGCTGAGGAACTGGGACTGGGTACCTGTTGGATTCAGATGCGCGGACGGGGCCTGGATGACGGCACGACGGCTGACACCGTGATTCGTGGCATTCTCGATATCCCCGAGAATATGAACTGTCTCTGCATCCTCGCCGTAGGCCACTGGGCTGACGAGCGGAAGCCGCAGGCGGAGGACAGACTGAAGTGGGAGAACGTGCATCTGAACAAATTTTGAAGTTTGAAGTTTGAAATTTGAAGTTTATGATTAGTTATGATCTGACGAAGATAAAGGCCATTATCTTTGATATTGACGGGGTGCTGAGTTGTGAGACCATCGGGCTCTCGATTGATGGCGATCCTTTGCGTACGGTGAATATCAAGGACGGCTACGCCATTCAGTTGGCGATGAAACTGGGCCTGCGCATCGTGGTGCTCTCCGGTGCGAGGGTCGAGAGTGTGCGTGTGCGCTACGAGGGCTTGGGTGTGGAGGACATCTATCTGGGTTGTGCCGTGAAGATTGCGACCTATGATGAGTTCCTCCGGAAATACGGCCTGAGCGACGAGGAGGTGATGTATATGGGCGACGACATTCCCGACCTGGAAATCATGCGTCGGGTGGGGTGTCCCGTCTGTCCGAAGGATGCCTGTCCGGAGATCAAGGAAGTGAGTCTGTATGTGAGTGACAGGATAGGCGGACACGGTTGTGGACGCGATGTGATAGAGCAGACCCTGCGGGCTCAGGGCAAGTGGGTGATGAATGCAAAGGCGTTTGGATGGTAGCACCTTATCATATAATTCTGGCAAGTAATTCGCCGAGGCGGAAGGAACTGTTGAGCGGACTCGACCTCGACTATGAGGTGAAGGTGCTGCCCGACATCGAGGAATCCTATCCCGAGACGCTGCCTACGGAGGAGATTCCGCTATATATCGCCGAGGAAAAGGCTGCTGCCTATCGGGAGATGATGGCAGAGAACGACCTGATTATCACTGCCGACACGGTGGTGGTGCTGGGTAAGGAGGTGCTGGGAAAGCCTGCCGACCTCGACGATGCCCGTCGTATGTTACGTGAACTCAGCGGACAGACGCACCAGGTGATTACGGGGGTCTGTCTGATGACGAAGGAGAGGAAAAGGAGTTTTGCCGTTACCACCGACGTGACCTTCAAGGTACTCACCGAAGAGGAGATCGATTACTATGTGGACACCTACCGTCCGTTGGACAAGGCGGGTGCCTATGGCATACAAGAATGGATAGGTTATATCGGTGTGACGGGACTCAATGGCAGTTACTTTAATGTGATGGGTTTACCCGTTCAGAGGATATATAATGAACTTAAAGTGTTCTAATTTTACAAAAAACACATAAAATTATACGATTTTTACGCAAAAAACTTGCGCATTACTGTTGTTTTTGTTATTTTTGCAACCGATAACTAGTAATTTTAATCTATATTTATCATTTTCCATTTTTAGAGGGGAACTTGTCTGCGAAGATCGGATCCCCTTTTTATTGTCGTCTTTTGAACTCTGAGCAGGTGATGGCAGTGGCGATGGCCACGTTCAAGCTCTCGGCTGTGTCACCCTCCCGGAAGCAGGGAATTAGCAGGCGGCGGTTCACCTTTCGGCGGATGGGTTCCGAGATGCCGTTGCCCTCATTGCCCATCACGATGATGCCTTCCTGAGTGAGGGGTTGCTGATAGATATCCTCGCCGTCGAGCAGGGTGCCATAGACGGGGTAGGCGGGTGGCAGACTGTCGAAGAGCGTCAGGAGGTCGGTATAGATGATGTTGACGTGTGCGATGCTGCCCATCGTGGCCTGTACCACCTTCGGGTTGTAGGCATCAGCCGTGTCCTCGCTGCAATAGATGGTATCGATGCCGAACCAGTCGGCGATGCGGATGATGGTGCCGAGGTTGCCGGGGTCCTGTACGCCGTCGAGCGCTAAAGCTAGTGATAAGTGATGAGTGATAAGTGATAAGTTGGGTGCTGCCGCTGTGGTATCGGGTAGGGGGAAGAGGGCGAGGACTTGTTGGGGATGTTGGAGGAAACTGATGCGGTGGAGTTCCTCGTCGGAAATCTCTGTCACCTGGCTTCTGACGCCTGAGGCCTTCATCCATTCTTCTGTAGCATAGATGGCCACGGGCTGGTAGCGGCGCAGCAGGTCGCCTACCACCTTCGGACCTTCTGCCACAAACACACCTTCGCGTCGGCGATATTTCTTCAATTCCAGTTGCCGGATATACTTTATCTGGTTCTTGCTGATCATTTTTTCGCGTTTTGTTTGCAAAGATAAAGATTTATTTCTATCTTTGCAACTAATTTACGAGATAATTGATGACGCTACGCCATATTTTCCCCGTCATGACGCTTTCGGTACTCGGATTCCTGCTGGGTTCGTGCTCTGCATCACGTGACCTGCCCGAAGGACAACTGATGCTGAACAAGGTCAGTGTGGTGGCCGACGGCAAGTATCCCGACATCAATCCCACGCAACTGAAAAGTTATGTCAGGCAGAAGGGTAATTCGCGCTGGTTCTCGGCAGTGAAGATCCCGTTGGGTGTCTATGCGATGGCGGGTGAAGACACTACGAAGTGGATCAACCGTACGTTGAAGTCGATGGGTGAGGCACCCGTTATCTACGATACGCTACAGGCACGGCTCTCGTGTGAGAACCTGCAGAAAGCCCTGCAGAATAAGGGCTATCTCGATGCCCAGGTGGAACTCTTCGCCGACACAAAGGGCAAGAAGCTCAACACCATCTACGTGCTCCATCCCGGCACACCTTATCGCATCCGACGGGTGAACTACGAGATACAGGATTCTGTCATCGCCCGGCTGCTGCAGTATGATCAGCACCAGTTGCGGGAAAACAAGAAACTCGATGTGGATGCCTTGAACCAAGAGCGCTCCCGAATCACGGAACTGTTGCAGAACCGGGGCTATTACCGTTTCCATAAGGAGTTCATCGGCTATCGTATCGACACCCTGCAGCAAGAGCATCTGGCTGATGTCACGCTGGTGTTGCGGCCCTATCGCACCAATAATATTCCCGACACGCTGCACACGCGTTACGATATGCGTCACATCACCTATGCCAGCGGTGATCCGCAGGACTCCGTGATTCATCTGCGTCAGCACGTGCTGAGAGAAAATACCTTCCTGGAGGAGGGCAAACCCTATTCCGCCGAAGGACTGCAGAATACCTACAACCACTTCGGGCGCCTGGATGCCGTGCGCTATACGAACATCAGTTTCCAGCAGGATCCAGACAGTGCCCTGCTCGATGCCCTCATCCAGTTGCAGACCAATAAACCCTCGACACTCAGTTTCCAGCCCGAGGGTACGAACACTGCCGGCGACCTGGGTGCTGCCGCCTCGCTCACCTATCAGAACCGTAACCTGTTCCGGGGGTCCGAGACCTTCAGTGTGCAGGTGCGTGGCGCCTACGAGGCTATCAAGGGACTGGAGGGCTATAGTAATCAGGACTTCGTGGAGTACAGTGTGGAGAGCCGTCTGAGTTTTCCCCGTTTCATCATGCCTTTCCTGAGTCGCAACATGCGTCGTCGCACCATCGCTACCAGTGAGGTATCGTTGCTTTATGACATCCAGAGTCGTCCCGAGTTCCATAGGCAGGTTCTTTCCGCAGGCTGGCACTACCGTTGGAAGCCCCAGCGCCATCACGATCAGTACCAGTTCGACCTCATCGACCTGAACTATGTCTTCATGCCCTGGATCAGCGACACCTTCAAGAAAGAATATCTGGATAATACAAGTAACTTCAATGCGATCCTGCGCTACAACTACGAGGATCTCTTTATCATGAAGACCGGCTTCGGCTATAGTTACAACAACGGTACGATGGCTATCAAGGCCAATATCGAGACGGCGGGTAATCTGCTCAGTCTCGGCAGTAAGGTCTTAGGAGAGGATCGCGACGATGACGGGCACTACCGCCTTTTTAATATCGCCTATGCGCAGTATGTGAAGGGCGATGTGAACTACACCCAGCAAATCCTGTCGTACTACAACAGCCAACTCGTGTTCCACGTAGGCCTCGGTATTGCCTATCCCTACGGCAATAGTACCGTACTGCCCTTCGAGAAGCGCTACTTCTCCGGCGGTGCCAACAGTGTGCGTGGATGGAGCGTAAGAAGTCTCGGCCCGGGGCGCTATCGCGACAAGGACGGTAATATCAACTTCATCACCCAGACCGGTGACCTGAAACTCGACCTGAACCTCGAATACCGTGCCCACCTGTTCTGGAAATTCGGCGGTGCCTTGTTTATCGATGCAGGTAATATCTGGACGCTGCGTGACTATCCCGAGCAGCCTGGCGGACAGTTCCAGTTGCAGCGCATCCTGAAGGATTTGGCGGTGAGTTATGGACTGGGTCTGCGTCTGAATTTCGACTACTTTATCATCCGTTTCGATCTGGGTATGAAAGCCGTCAATCCCGCCTTCGAAACTGACGATGAAGATCATTTCCCCATTATCCATCCCCGTCTGAGGCGTGACCTCGCCTTCCACTTCGCCGTCGGCCTCCCGTTCTAATAACTTTCGTTAAAGTTTCTCTTTTTCTTTGGCGGAAATTCTTTTTTTGTGTACTTTTGCACAAAATAATAACATTAAAATGCTGAAATTTATATCGTTTGGCAGCGGGAGCAGCGGTAATTGCTATTACTTAGGCACCGCCACAGACGGATTGTTGATAGATATTGGAGTCGGAATAAGAACGCTGAAAAAGCACGCCAGGGACTACGGCATCAGCCTCGGTTCGGTAAGACGCGTGCTTGTGACGCACGACCACGCGGATCACATCAAGTCGGTGGGCTCTTTCAGTTACGACTATCACGTGCCGGTCTATGCCACTGAGAAGGTTCATCAGGGCATCGACCATAACTATTGTGTACAACGGAAGGTGGCCGACGAGCAGAAGCGCATCGTGGAACCCGGACTGACGATGCAGTTGGGTGACTTCACTGTGACACCGTTCACCGTGCCCCATGATGCCAATGAGAACGTGGGCTACCAGATTGAGGTTGGGGGAGTGACCTTCGTGCTGATGACGGATGTGGGCAGTGTGACTGACGAGATGAAGGAACATATTGCGGCTGCAGACTATCTGGTGATTGAGGCCAACCACGATGTGGAAATGTTGAAGAACGGTCCGTACCCGAAGTATCTGAAAGAACGCATCGCCAGTGGTATCGGACATCTGTCGAACACGGAGTGCGGCAAGGTGTTGGCGGAGAATATGACGGAGCGGCTGAAGCACGTCTGGCTCTGTCATCTGAGTGAGGAGAACAACCATCCGGAACTCGCCCGCAAGACCGTCGATGCCACGCTGCGCTCGTACGGCATCATCGCCGGCAAGGACTTCGAATTGGAGGTTTTGAAACGGAAAATGCCGAGCGAAGTGTACGAATTAGGCTGAAAAAGTGCAAATTTGTTGCGTATTTGCTTAAAAAAGTGACAAAATGTTTGCTGGTTTCGCAGAAATACTATAACTTTGCCCCCGATTTCAAACGAAAGCATAGAAATGATGAGTAAGAATCTACTTAACGGCCTTATTATTATTCGACTGCAGGGAGCAGTCGGAAGTGACAAGGTGTATATATATTAATAAGGTGTAAGCAACGAAACGATATAGAGCCCTTCTCACTTCCGAGTGTGGAGGGCTTTTTATTTAAAGGTGAAAAGGTAAAAAAGTAAAAAAGTGAAAAGGTAAAAAGGTAAAAAAGATATGGACGACAGATTGTACATTTTCGACACGACGCTCCGGGACGGTGAACAGGTGCCCGGATGCCAGTTGAACACGGTAGAGAAGATCCAGGTGGCGAAAGCCTTGGAACAACTCGGCGTGGA
>CAJODF010000066.1 GCA_905233555.1 uncultured Prevotella sp.
ACAGGTTGTTGCTTGGTACGACAATGAGAACTCTTACACTTCTCAGATGGTTCGCACCATTAAGTACCTCGCTGAACTCAAATAAGCAGCGAGAGCAAACGAAAGCTCGCTTTCAGTTTGCCGAGTCGCGTATTTGAGTCGACGAAGTCAACTGAAATAATACCAATTTAGAGCATTATTTATAAAAAAGCCGTCTGACGTTTTGTCGGACGGTTTTTTTTTCGTATTTTTGCAGCCGAAATAATCCGTAAGAATCAACTAATAAATCAGGACAATATGGATGCGAATGACTTTAAGCAAATGACAGGTAAGTTTCTCAAAGGTTGCGGCTGTCTGAGTTTAGGCTTTTTTGTGCTGCTGATCATCGTGGGCATCTTTGCCGATGACGACGAGAAAAAGGACGCTACAGAAGAGACTGCCCAGCAGACAGAGCAAGTGGAAAAGAAAGACTCAGTCATCGTGAATGAACCCTTGGAAGGCGACCCGTACGAGGAACTCGATGAGTTGATCGGTCTCAACTCCGTGAAGAAGGAAGTACGTTCCTTGGCCAACTTCGTGAAACTCCAGAAACAGCGTGAGGCGCAGGGACTGAAGACGGCGAAGGTGTCTTATCACCTTGTATTCTATGGTTCCCCAGGTACTGGTAAGACCACTGTGGCCCGTATCGTAGGACGTATCTACAAAGACCTGGGTGTGCTGAAGAAAGGCCATACTGTGGAGACTGACCGTGGTGGACTCGTTGCCAAGTATATGGGTCAGACTGCCCTGAAGACGGACACTGTCATCCAGCAGGCCCTCAACGGCGTTCTTTTTATCGATGAGGCCTACTCATTGGTACCTGAAGGTGATAACGGACAAGACTACGGACAGGAAGCCATTGCCACGTTGTTGAAACGTATGGAGGATTATCGTGACAGTCTGGTGGTGATCATCGCCGGCTATAAGAACGAGATGCAGCGTTTCATCGATTCCAATCCTGGTCTGCAGTCACGCTTTAACCGTTATATCGACTTCCCCGACTATTCGAGTGGCGAGTTGACAGACATCTTCAAGATGTATATGAAGAAGAATCAATACACCCTTGCCGAAGGTGCTGAGGAATTCCTCAAGGAACAGTTCGAGTATGCTGTGGCCCACAAAGACCGTAACTTCGGTAATGCCCGTTTTGCCCGTAATGTCTTTGAGAAGAGTATCCAGCAGCAAGCTAACCGACTGGCCGGACAGACGAATCTCAGCAAGTCGCAGTTGACGGAACTGACCGTCGAAGACCTCAAGGGAGGTTTATCGGCAAGAACCAATATCGGACAATAAGGACAACCATAATAACGACTTACAGATATGAAAAGACTATTGACAATCATGACCCTTTGCCTGTGTGCCCTTTGTGGCTTGCAGGCTCAGACTATTCAGAATGGCTCCCAGTGGTGGGACGGCTCCGTGCTATATACCGCCAGTGTCGATGCTTCGGGTGAAGTGACGATGAATGGCGTCGATGCCCACGAGGGTGGATTCCTGTTCATGCTCGCTAAGACCCCAGGCAAACAGGGCCGCTATACCCTCACGACAGATAATCCCGATGCCTATATGCCCGTCAGGGGCGTGTTAGGGTGGAATGTCGATTATATCCGTCAGGAAGGCATGTACTTCCTGGCAGTCCGTAAGCCCAACAACGACGTGGTTTGGACCTTGGTACTGACCCCCGACAACTTGGAGAACTGCATCAATCAGGAGCGATGGGCCGAACAGCAGCCCGTGAGTGACGTCCTCACCACAATGCTGCTCAATACCACCTATCTAGCCCGATTCTCTAAGGCCGACCTGCGTCTGATGCGTAATGAGATTCTGGCTCGTAACGGGTGGAAGTTCCAGTCGAAGGACCTACAGGACTATTTTGGCAGTCAGAATTGGTATCGTCCTGTGGCTGATAACAACACCATCAAACTGAACATCATCGAACAGACCAATGTGCAACTCATCAAGAGTGAGGAGGCTGTGCCCGATGAGGATCGTGTCAGTCTGTTGAAGCCGGAGCAGTTCCCTGGTGGACTGGCTGACGACGGACGTGGTCCGGAAGAGATCGACCCGAAAGTAATCGACGGCGAGGAAGTCTATGTCGTCACTACAGAATCCGAATTTATATCCAGCCTCCGTCCGGGAAGAACTGTGATGGTGGCAGACGATACCCATCTGAACCTCTCGCGTATCTTGGAGAACGAGTCGGAGTTCAGAAACAGACCGGGCCGCCGTTGGTGTGGTTATGAAACCTTGGGCATCAGTAAGGAACCTGAGGTGATCAGTGAGGATGCCGGCGATGGACAGCAGTTGACGTTGAAGAATTTCAAGAACCTGATCATCCGTGGTGGTAAGAACTCCAGCATCGAGGTCGATCCCCGTTATGCATTCTGCATCCGTTTCGTCAACTGCGAGGACTGTACGGTGGAGAACCTGACCATCGGTCATACCGAGGGAGGTTTTTGTGACGGTGGTGTCATCGGTGTGAAAGGCAGATTCTCGTCAATAAGTGCGACCTCTATGGCTGTGGCACCTACGGCGTGGTTTTGAGAGAGACCACTGACTTCAGTATGATCAAGTCGAACGTTCACGATTGTACCTATGGTATTATGGAACTCCAAAACAGTATGGCTGTGAAATTCACGACCTGCGACTTCTTCAACAACCGTCAATACGCCCTCATTGAAGCTTGGGGCGTCGATGGCTTGGTCTTCGACGACTGTCGCTTCTTTGCCAACTGGGGCGATGCGCCGCTCTTCAGTCTCGACAACACCTTCTACCTGATGGGCTGTCAGATCTATCACCCGACGGAACATCTCGGCTCGATTGACAAAGCCGAACAGACAGGTGCCAAGACGGTATTCAATGCCAACCCGCTTGATAAGGATATCAAGAGCCGTAACCTCGGCCCACAATAATAAATAAGGTACGCGTATGAAAAAATTTGCATCAATCGTCCTGTTGTTCGTCACGGTGCTGACGGCACAGGCACAGGAAAACACTTCGCTCGAAGATATCAATAAAGGGTGGGGCACAAAGACCATCAATAACGTGATCAACGGCAGTTTCGGCATCATGCTGGAGCGCTTCGACCAGACATGGCCTACTTGGATGGTGGGACTCGTACGGGAGACGATGGAGAAAGGCCTCGCTGAAGAGGTGCTCGACGAAGAGACGGAACTCACCGTCACCGTCGATAGCAAGAACGGCTTTGTCTGTGTGGGCGATGCCGGTACCGACGGCGAGTATATGTCGGCCTGCTACTGGAACCGCCCCAATGGCCACAAACTGTTGGCCGTCCTCTTGGGCAAACCCACCGACCCCTGCATCGAGGTGCTTTGTACCTACGATTACGACCCTCAGAAGAAAGCCCTCATCCCTGAGCCTTCGATCCTGAAGGGCTACCGTTGGGGCGATAAGGGTGAATTCAACCAGATATTCTGCGATCTGCCACGTTCGGGCAAGAACGTCAAAGTCGAGGACTGGAGTGGTGAAGACGGTCCTGTGGTGCATACGTTCACCTGGGACGGCACGAAGCCCGTCTATGTCAAGACCGAACCCCTCGTCTATGACGACGGTCTGGCTGACATCCCTGTCAGTTTCAGGGGCGCCCAGCCCAATGTCAAGGACTTTGTCGCTGCCTTGCTCGCTAGTAACACAGGGGAATCCATGAATGGACTGAGAGAAGCGTGGAAATTCTTCAAGAACGGCATGAAACAGATGCCTGGTGACGATCTCATCGTTGACACCCGGAACGGTTACGTGGGTTACAACTCCATCGATGAGGCTGAAAACGCACGACAGGTCATCGAGTGCTGTATCTGGAATTATGCTGACAAGAAACACAAACTGGTGGCCGTTTCCACTGACGACTATCTGAACGGCAAACCCATCGTCGGTCAATTCAGCGGTTTGGAATTCTATATCTACGACAATGCTGCTCGTACCATGAAAGTGGCCTATGCCCAGGACCTTGGTGCCGAGATCGATGTGCCTGCTGGCGAGACGGTCGTCAGCCATGCGCTGCCTCGTGTGGGTAAGACAATTATCTATACAATCCATACCGCCTCCGGCAAGATCCAGAAACGCCTCACCTGGAACGGTTCCAAATTCATACTTGAAAGCAAATGAAAAAACTCACGATTTTGGCCATCTGCGTGATGGCAGTGATGATCAGTTGTAAGAACGCTGGTCAGACGGCACCTGCCGACGATAGTGACTCTTTGGCAGCGGCAGCCGTCATCGACAGTATCATCGAGGAGAACGACACCACCCCTCTGCCCATGTTCCTCGTCGGCACCGATGGGCAGTACATGCAGATGCTCTACTGGACGGCTATCGAGGAGCCGCAGCGCAGTGAGGGCGATGAAAACTACTTCGACGCCTGGCACAAGAACTGGGAGTTTCAGGAGATGTTCCGTCGCAACGCCGCCCAATATACCAACCTGCTCGACGGCGACAAGATCATCAAGATCAAGTTCATCGACGAGGTGCTGAAAGATCCTGACGGCAACACGCCTTCCATGGGCGAGATCCACCGCAAGGAGATCCCTTCGCTCTGTGCCCGTTTCGACTATGTCAATGCCAAGGACAAGCCCAAGGCGGATGAGGACGGGTTCGTCGTCGATACATGGGGACGTGTCATCGTTACCGACAGTTACCTGAACTCCCGTAAGCGCCTCGACATCAAGCATCTCGACGAAGAGGGCGGCTATCCCAAACTCCCTGCCGATGTCATCAAGCAGATGGAGAAGGAGTACGGCATGAAGGCCGCCAGTTCCAGACAGATGGAACAGATCGGAGGCCGCTACGTACACGGCACCATCGAGTTCGAGGGCGAATACAAGAACGGCCCCACGGATCCCTATAACAAAGACCGCAAATACGCCCTCGCCCTGGAAATCCTGATCGACAGCGGCAAGGTCTATAAATACGAGTCTTTGGGCTACTACGACGAGGAATACGGTGCCACATGGAATGCCGATGCCGACGGCTATATCTCCAACGATATCGTGGCTGCTTTCGAAGGGCCGAAGGGTCTGGAACTCTGCTACACCCACGGCGCCCCCGAGAGTTTCTGCGTCGGTATGATCTACCTGCGTGAGGGCAAACTCGTCGAGCACGAGTACGAGATGTACCATGCCTTGGTCGATGAGGAGATTCCCGTCTGGAAGAAGGATTTTGAAGTAATGAAAAAACTTTATCTCGACGATGATCCCCACAGTCACAAATACGTCGAGCTCACCAAGTGGGCCCACTGCTATATCGACTACGACAACGAGTGGATCTGGCTGCGCGACAAGGACGACAAGAACGGCGCCTTCTTCATCCGCAAGGACGGCAAGTTCCGTCTCGTCGATGTTGAGAACGCCCATCAGGCACCTACGGCCAGCCAGAAGGACGGCGTCTGCTATCTCATCTTCTCCGGCCCTGCCGGAGGTCCTGCCTTCCAGCATATCATCTATGCCTTCCAGAACGGCAAGCAACTCTGGAAACTCTTCGCCCTCGAGATCTACGGCGAACTGGATGAGTGCGCGCTCAACGGCAAGAACATCTCCAAGGAAGAGGGTAGGGCCTACCTCGACAAGGTGCCCGAAGGCAAGGAGATCAACGCCTGGTTCAAGGACATCAACAACAATGAAGAAAACTGACATGAAGAAATATCTGTTCTTATTGGCCTGCGTCCTGACTTTCGTGGGGTGCAAACAGAAACAGGGACAAACAGAAGGCGTTGCTGCCGCAACCGACTCCGTGCAGACGGCTCCGTCTGACTCCATTCAAGGGATGTTGACCCCTGCCGACATCAGCAGCCGCTGGACTAACAAGACCATCCAAGTGCCCGATGGCGGTGCGCAGCCCGACATCATCGCCCTGCTCAGGGCCTTCCACGGGGCTTGGCCTACGGAGACTGCCAACGTGCTGTTGGGGATGGCTTCCGACAAAGTCACTCGCCAGTTGAACCCCGATACGGGTGGCGGCATGGAGATCGACTACAAGAAAGGCTTTGCCACCGTGCAGCCGGGCGACACCGACGACGACCGCCTATTCACTGCCGTGTGGAAACGCTCCAACGGCCACCGGCTCTTCGGCATCTGGCTCTACACCCCCTCGGCCGACAACCGCAGCAAGGCTGATGGTCAGGCGCTCTGCTTCTACGACTACGACCCCTCGAACGCTACGCTGTCGCCCGAGACTGACAATGCCGTCAGCCGCTTCCAGCCCTCTAAGGACTGCTACGTCCAGTACAAATTCCCCGACATGGGCCGTGATATGCTGGTGGGCGAGACCGATAAGGACTATCACACCAAATGGCACGTCTTCGCCTACGACGGCACCACCTTCAAGGAAGAGACGGCCTATACCGACGAAGAACTGGCGAAGGCTGTCGTCGGCCTCTGGAAGAGCACCGACCCGAAACTGCCTCTGACCTTCCGTGTCAGCCTCGACGAAGAGAACTGGCCCGTGGCCACCGACTGTAGCATCTACGGCGTTGAAGACTGGGAGGTTGTCGCTTCTGCCTTCGAAGGCTATTTCTATGTCATCGAGCAGAATCCTAAGGGCTATCTCGACGACGACGAGGAGCAATCCAAGTTCACCCCCTCGCTCACTTGCTCCTTCCTGCTTACCAAGGACGGCCGCCTCACGGGAGGCTACCACATGATGCTCCCCAGCGGCAAGGAACACGACGGCATCATGACGATGGTGAAGCAGAGCCAGTTGAATGATTACGCAGAATAAAGACTGAACACGATGAAGAAGACGGTATTTGCATTACTCGCCCTGCTCCTGATGGGCACGGCGGTTTTCGGACAGAACAAGGCGCAGCGCATCAAGGAGATCCGTAACGCTTATGCTCAGGCCAAGAAGGATATGGCCGACAATGGCAAGGGCGGCTTCCCGCCGGTGGACATCCATATCGACCTGAACGACGGCACGGAGGTGAGTGAGGACTTCATCATCAATGATGAGCGGCAGGTGGATATCTTCTTCAAGCGCATCCGCCAGCGGACCGACACCGACCTCTTCGATCCCCACTGCTATTTCATCGTGGAGAAATGGAGCGCCAACGGCCATACCAGTTACCGTGAGATGCTCTTCGACCCATTCTTCGACCGTCTGATGTTCTCGTATATGAAGGTCGAGACGCATGCCGGCGCCGTCATCGAGTCACGCTATTACTACGACGATTATGGCCGTTGCATCGAACAGAAGCCCAAGCAGGGCGGCATGGCGTGGAGCAGTGCCGAGACCGACTATGAGAAGGCCAAGAACTACCTCGCCATCTTCGATGCGCTGATGCGTCAGAAGGGTGCGGAGGCTGGGCGCCAAGAGGCGCAGGCGTCGGCCGACAAGGCCGCGCAGATGCAGCACATCCGCAGCGTCTATGCCGAGGCGAAGCAGAAAGTGGAGAAGGATGCCAAGTCGGAACTGCCCCGCAACGTGCAGGTCACCATCCGCGACTGCGAAGACCCCGAGATGCCTGCCCAGAAGGATGTGTTGAAGTTCTGGTTCGACACCATCGCTGACGACGATACACCTTACAACAGTTGCTATTTCATGTCGTCAACTACCACGCTGGGCGACCACGATGTCTATAGCGAATACCTCTTCGAACCGAAGACGCCTGCGCCCATCTTCTGTTTCAGCAAGCAACAGCAAAACGACGGCCCCGCCCTCGAATGGCGTTACTACTTTGACAAGGGTGGCAATTGCATCGAAGTGAAAGGCAGCGCCGACCGCAACGGCCCCGGCTTTGCCGACATGAAAGCCGCCAAGGCCTATCAATCGCTTTTCAAAATGATGGTTGATACCATCATGTGATCGTACTTTTTTAGCGCACAACAGTTCCAGGAACTTCTGTGTTCACGGAAAGTAGAAAGAACGAAAGCCGACATTACGTTTTCGAAAAAAAACGCTCGGAAATTTGGAACTTTCGGGCTTTTTCTATATATTTGCAACCGAATAAAGCAGATCAGATGAAGACCTCGCAGGAATACATAGAGATATTAAAGGAGAATTTGCCGGAATTGCAAACGCGTTTTGGCATTACATCGATGCGTCTTTTCGGGTCTGTGGCTCGTGGTGATCACCATGAGGGTAGCGACATTGATATCTTTGTTACCATGCCTCCCAAATTTTACAATTATGTGGAAGCCGCTGATTTCTTGGAAGAGTTATTAGGTTGCGATGTGGATTTGATTAGCGATCATTCAAATCTCAGGCCATTCTTTAGACAACAGATAGAGCAAGATGGAATCGATATCCTTACAGCAACTTAGGATTGTTGAAGACACCCTTAGACAGATCCGTGATTCAATCCATAACCTTGAGGTGTGGAATGAATCGTTAGTTGATGTCAGGGACTTCCATACTACTCCAGAAGGGGTGAAAACGCTTGCAGCCGATTGTATGTTGATAGAGGCAATTGGCGAAGGCATTAAGAGAATTGACGAGCATACCCAAGGATTACTTCTTCCCTCTCGCCCGGAAATTCCTTGGAAGGGTGTGAAAGGAATGCGTGATCGTATTGCCCACGGCTATTTCGATATTAATAGTGATTATGTGTGGGACGTGATAAAGAACGATTTGGCACCTCTGCGAGAAGCAATTGATTATTTCATTGAGCATCTCTATGAGATAGTTCCCTTTGTAGAATAATGTAGAACCCTCAAACAAACTGCGTATGGTAACATAGCAAAAAACATAAAAAAAATATAATGTGAAGCGTCCGCTTTGAATCTTGCTCTCCCGAATTCGGCAAAATTTCCAGAGCATACTAGAGTAAAGTAGATGGTTCGCGCATGATGGCGTGGGCTCTTTCTCGTTTAAGTATGCAAGGTGTTTGCCGATACCTGGGAGAACATAAACGAAGTAAATTGCTCACGTTTTCTTTTCTAAAAACGTAACAGGTCTCGCTAAAGTTTGTTAAATATTTCGCTACAGAAGCAGTATTTTGCCCTTTCTGGGTTTATATAGATAGAAGATTTTTTATTTTTGCAACATAAACGGATGAATATGAAAAAGTCAATATTATTTATAATGGTGGCGGTCTGTTGTATGACTGCCAGCGCCAACAACAATGGAGTTTGCGGAGACGGTGTAACCTACTCGTTTGATGACGAGACAAAGACTCTGACTATCAGTAAGACGGGTGAAGGTACAGGTGCAATGTATGACTATGACTTGAATATTTCTGGCAATTACACCCCATCCCCTTGGCATTCCTCTTTTGATATGAATATTCAAAAGGTCATCATTGAAGAAGGCGTAACAACCATTGGTGACGGTGCTTTTCAGGCTTGTTGGGTCCTGTCATCGGTTTCTATTCCTTCCAGCGTGACCACCATTGGTAATAAGGCCTTTAACATGTGTTATAAACTAAATACTATCGAAATACCAAATTCAGTTACCTCCATAGGTTATCAGGCTTTCTTAGATTGCAATACACTGAGTTCGATAGTTATTCCCAATAGTGTGACCTCCATTGGTTTCGAAGCATTCAGGGGATGCGAAAGTTTGACATCTATAGTTCTTTCCAATAATCTGACGACTATAAAAATGGGAACTTTCTTGGGGTGCTTTGGTCTGACCTCTATCACCCTTCCAGAAAGTATTACAGAAATAGACTCCGAGGTTTTCGAATACTGCGTGGCATTAAAAGACATCTATTGCTATGCAGAAAATGTACCCCAACGACTAACGGTACATTTTATGGCATCGAATTGAGTAATGTAACCTTGCATGTGCCCGCAGCCAGTGTTGATCAATACAAAACCACTTGGACTAAATTCAAGGAGATTGTTCCATTGACAGAACAGGAATTGGGTGTGGAGAGCGTCTGCATAGACAATGGCAGTTACGAGTGGTATCAACTCAACGGGCAGAGGGCCACAAGTCCAAAGCAAGGCCTGAACATCATTCGCATGAAGGACGGCACAAGCAAAAAGATAATATATAAAGAATAAAGCGCGAATGTCGCAAGGGTGGATGCCTCCCATAAAGGTCTTGTCATCCAAAACGGCAAGAAGAAACTAATAAAATAATATAAGGCTTATGAAAACAAGGAAATATATCGGAATGATGCTCGTGCTGATGGCACTGGTCGGCATGACCGGCTGCAGCAGTAATGATGAAAATGACAATAACATCTCGCCTGTCGATGTAAATGATGGACCAATTGCCGCATTTTTCAAGACAGAGTTGCCGGAAAGGCATAGTGATTCAGAGTATTATCTCATAACGAGATCGTTCTTCTTTGACCCTGAAACTTTGGGCGGGGTACAAATCGAAGAGAATATCGTCTGCGTTATCAACAGCCGACAGGAGTTGGCTGAGATTTATCAGGGAGAGAAGGAACTTCCAGAGATAGACTTTGACAAATATACGCTTATCATCGGTCAGCAGATAATGCCCTATCATGGATTCTATGTGGCTCAAAAGGATTTGTCGGCAGGAGACAATGGCCTGGTACTAACTCTGTATGCCAGGAATGATGATGAATTGTTATCTTGTGCTCATCAGAATCTCTATTTCTGGGGACTCTATCCTAAACTATCGCAGAAGACGGTCTCGGTTAATGTAGTCAAAAGATATACCAATCGTCCTGATAAGTGATTTAAATGAATATAAATGAAACCTTTGAACAATACTACAAAGGTATCAAAGTGGAAAACGTGGGATACACTTTTCACTTCATCTAAGTAACAGATGGTGACAGTAGGGACAGTAAAATATATAATTTTCTCACGCGTACCGCGCAGGAACATTGTTAGTACGCGCGGGTGTGCGCGGTACGCGTGAGGAATCTTGAAAAACTACTGTCACTACTGTCACCTGTGTACAGGAAAAATCTGTTATCAAAGAACTCTAGTGCAAAGATACAACATTTTTCCGCGAAATCCAAATAAAACGGCAATTATTTTGCATAAAAGCCGGCTTTTTACGGGACTGCGGAGTAGTTCTTTTTCCTCTGCACAGAAAAAAGTTTTCCTCTACGGAGCAGTAAACGCCCGAGTACGGTATGTTAAGTTTGTTGCTGGGATAAGGTCATGATTGGGGGGGATTGGTAAAATGATGGAGAATAATTTGGTGGATTCGGAAATACTTCTTATCTTTGCACCATTGGAACTAAAAACAATATGAATAATGACATTCTTGAATCAGTTTCACAAGGAGGCTATGGAGCGTACGATGCGGAAAATCGAAGAATCAAAGAAATCTCCGATGAACTCCAAAGACTTTGCCGACTACATGAGGCGCAACCTCGAACAGCTGCTTCGAAATAGAGCAACGCATAGCCGAACAATATGCCAAGTCTGTAGGAATGTGGATTCCTATGGATAATATGTTTGATTTGGGCACCCCTGGCCCAAGCGGTAACGAGAATGACACCTATGTGGCTAAAGATACTGTCTTCAAGGTGAACAACCTGCTAAATAGTGGCAGCATTCATAACTTGCTGGGCAAAATCATTCTTCATAATCTGGTATTCCCTAATACAGCCTATAAACTGATAGGTTTTGCTGGCTATGATGGTCGGAGTGTAATGCCAGTTTTGGAACAAGAACGTATTTGTAATGCCCAGCCCGCCACACAGATTATGATAGACACCTATATGTCTGCCTTAGGCTTTACCAAAGAAAACAACGAAGGTCGATACTCCAATGGAACATACGTCGTTTGGGATGTCGTTCCTCGCAATGTTCTGGTAGATGCTGATGGTGATATGTACGTGGTTGATGCAGAAATAAAAAGGAACGAAGTCATAGAATGTCTGTGAATAAAAAGAAATATGAAAAGTTTCAAATATATCATACTATTTGTAGTAATTGTACTATCATTTCTTGGAGGTTTATACTTTTCAAAACTGAGAAGTGAGCAGAATACGCATAAAGCGGATCCGGCTTCTTTCAGTTGTCACAATATAACAGGAGATGATATAGTATTGTTATCATCTACTCAGCAATTTTCTGGAAGGATGATGTATTCCACAAATTTTTGGCTCACCAGTAAATCTCTGTGTCTATCCGTAGATCATTGATAACCTGTAGAGAAAGAAGTCCACATCTATAACACCTCTGAGCTGTGCACGG
>CAJODF010000067.1 GCA_905233555.1 uncultured Prevotella sp.
GAGTCGTTCGGATGGTTCCAATGAGTTGTTAAGACTATCCGAATGAAATCAAAAATTGCAAAACAGCCTACATGCCTACACATTTTGCATGTATATTGTTGTATATTAGCGATTTAATATTGTTTCGAGCATACATAAAGCCTACACAAAGCCTACATGATACCTACATAAAACCAGCTAAAAACGGGGTGTTTTAGGGCTTGTAAGGCAGGGAACGAAAATTGAATAACGGTCTTTCGACTTTTATCTTTAATGAATACTTCTAAATTCTCGAGAGAATTTGATAGCTTCCATACTAGGGCGCAATTGCTAAGATTAGTCCTTGCAATGAAATTCTCGAGAGAATTTCTAAACAAGGATTAATGATAGAATGTGATAGATAACTGATTGATTTTTGTTGGCAGGGGATATAAAAGTATGTAGGCTTTGTGTAGGTATAATGTAGGCTTTATGTAGGCTTTGAAACGTAAAATATGTAGTCTTTATGCTGGTTTTGAGCGATTTAATGTAGGCATGTAGGCTTAAATAGAAATATTGAAAATGAATACATGAAATATTGGAAGCATTTCTGCGTTCCATCACAACGGTGTCTGGGACCGTTGTGTAATTCAAATGTTTCTGATAATGGTGACTTTTGTAAAGAAACACGAGCCGTAATCTCGTGGACGACGAGCCGTAATGTCGTCGAGGGTGAGATTACGGCTCGTTCATGGTGAGGCGTAAGGCAGGGTTATTGCTCAATAAGGTAAGGTTATTGTTCAATAAGGTAAGGTTATTGCTCAATAAGGTAAGGTTATTTTGAAATAAGGAAGGGTTATTTATCCTTGTACTTCTTCAGGGTTAGGATGACGATTTCGCCAGGGGCGTCGAAGCGGAAGGGGATAAGACCGCCTACGCCTGCTGTGACGAAGAGAGACTGGGAGCCCTCTGAATACCAGCCGTTGAATTCCTTACCCGTCAAAGACATCGGGCACCAGCCGAAAAGCGTGAACTGCATCTTGTGGGTATGGCCGCTCAGCGTCAGTTGGGCGCGTCCGTCTGGGATGATCTTCCGTCGCCAGGCTGAGGGGTCGTGTTCGAGCAGCAGGATGAAGTCGTTATCCTTGACACCCTTCAAGGTCTTGTTGATATTGCCGAGTTGGGGGAACTTCTTTCCGTCGCCGTCGTTCTCCATACCAGCGAGGATGATGTGGTCTTTGCCTCTCTCAATCGTACGGTGCTCATTGCGCAGCAGCGTCCAGCCCATCTGCTTTTCCAGACTGACCACCTCACAGTTGTTCGCCACCTTCCGAGCCTCATCGGCATCGATATACATCGCATAGTCGTGGTTGCCGAGTACGGAATAGACTCCATCCTTCGCCTTTAACGACGAGAGGATTTCCATGTGTTCGTAGATATCCTGCGGCTGGATGTTCTGGAGGTCGCCCGTAAAGACAATCATGTCAGGATGCTGGGCATTGATCTTGTCGATGGCATTTTGGAGAATATGCTGGCGACCCTTATAGGAACCGACATGTGCGTCGGAAAAGAGCACAATCTTGTAACCGTTGAAGGCGGCAGGCAGGTCTGGCGATGTGTAGGTTTCTTGGTTCACTTCCAATTTCTCGAATCCGATGGTGGAGCCGTAGATCAGTACAAACCAGAGGATAGGTACCATACACAGGCCGACAAGATTACCATAATTTTTTTTCTTATGGAATAGTCGGCAGAAGCCCAATCCCGTGATGGAACAGAGCATATAGACCCATTTGGGGATGATGATAAGCCCCAGTAGCAAGAGGTATATATATAATACGGTGGGATTGTCGGGAATGAAGTTCTTCTGGTACATCAGGTAGATGGTGTAGGCTATCATTCCTATCGCCGGCATCCAATGGAGCAGACGCTTGGCCGACCAGCCACCATAGCGGTGACGCCAGTAGTGCAGATCAAAATACAGGTCGGGTATGATGATCAGCAACAGAAACAGGTATGGGGCACGTGCAATCATTGATCAGGGTTTTCAACTATTCCTTGGTACTTTGGATTCAGGGCCGACATCACGGAGTCGAACGACTGGCGCATGGTGGCCTCCATATTCTCCACGCCTTGTCCGACGGGATAGATGGGCTGGTGGATGGTGAGAGAGAGTGGGTGCCAGTTGATGAAGTTGAAGCCCTTCATACGGGGCAGCACATCAAACGAGCCGTTGATGGTCAACGGCACCACAGGCAGTTGCAGTTCGTCGGCGAGGGCGAAGGCGCCTTTCTTGAAATGGGACATGTGGCCCGTAAAGGTGCGTGCACCCTCAGGGAACACTGTCACGCTGTAGCCTTCCTTCAGTATCTCGCGGGCATCCTCGTAGGTCTTGCGGATCTTGCTGGGGCCCCGCTTATCGACAAATATCTGGTGCGACTTCTCGCAGGCATAGCCCACACAGGGAATTTTTCTTAATTGCTGTTTCATCATCCACTTGAAGTTTCGGTTCAGATGACCGTATATCAGGAAGATGTCAAACGAACCCTGATGGTTGGCTACAAACACGTAACTCTGGTTCTTCTCCAAATTCTCGCGCCCCTCCACCTTGACGGGCAGAAGAAACAGTTTCAGGATCAGGTTGCCCCACCAGTGACCAGGGTAGTAGCCCCAGAAATGGCCGTTGCCGATGCTGGTGCCGATTCCCACCTCCAATGCCGTAATGATGGTTAGAATAACCAATATCGGCAATCCAATCACCAGTTGATATACCTTATATAATATTTTCACTATACTTTTCACTTTTTACTCCATTATCTTCGGATAGTGTCGCGTCCATCCGTCCCAGCGCAGTTTCATCACGCCGAAGAATGCTTCGCCAAAGATACCCCCCGACATCTTACTGGTACCTTCGCGACGGTTGACGAAGATGACGCTCACCTCCTTGATCTTAAAGCCGATCTTATAGGCGGTGTATTTCATCTCTATCTGGAAACCGTAGCCCTTGAAACGTATCTTGTCCAGTTCGATGGTCTGCAGCACGCGGCGCTTGTAGCACTTGAAGCCCGCTGTGGTGTCGTGAACCTTGAAGCCTGTGACGAAGCGTACGTATTTCGAGGCGAAATAACTCATCAGCACTCGTCCGATGGGCCAGTTCACAACGTTGACGCCAGAGACGTAGCGTGAGCCGATGGCCAGGTCGTAACCCTCGTCGTGACAGGCGGCATAGAGGCGGGGCAGGTCGTTGGGGTCGTGACTGAAATCGGCGTCCATCTCGAAAATGTACTCATAGTCGTGTTCCAGCGCCCACTTGAAGCCCATGATATAGGCCGTGCCGAGTCCTAATTTGCCGCTGCGCTCTAAGATGAAAAGGCGGTCGCTGAATTCTGAGGCCATCAGACCCTTCACAATCTGGGCCGTCCCGTCGGGTGATCCGTCGTCGATGACAAGGATATGAAAGATTTTCTCCAGACCGAATACGGCCCGGATAATCTTTTCTATGTTTTCCTTCTCGTTATACGTAGGGATGATAACGATGCTGTCGCTTGAATGCATAATCTGAGTTATTACGCTGCAAAATTAATAAATATTCTGGGAAAAACGGTGTAATCTAAGGCTTTTTTAGTAATTTTGCACGCAAATTTCGATGAATATACAGGAATTGGAGAAAATCTATGCCGGGTTGCCGCAGGTAAAGGCACTGGCACAGGCATTGGGGAAATCTTCGGCAAAGACGATTTTCCTCGAAGGCCTGTTGGGTTCTAGTGCGCCGATGGTGTTCGCTGCGCTCAGTGGAAAAGTTGTATCCGCTCCATTTTTGTTTATCTTGCAGGATGCCGAGGAGGCAGGGTATTTCTATCACGACCTGACGCAGTTGTTGGGCAACAAGGATGTGCTGTTCTTCCCCAGCAGTTACCGTCGGGCTATCAAGTATGCGCAGCGGGATAGTGCGAATGAAATCCTACGTACAGAGGTTCTCGCTAAATTTTCGACGACGGCAAATTCTCATTTATTCGTAGTGACTTACCCTGAGGCGGTGGCGGAGTTGGTAGTGTCTAAGAAGAGTCTTGATGCACGTACCTTGGTGTTGGAGAAAGACCAGACCATTGCCGTGTCGGCGATAGAGAAGACGCTGCGTGAGTTCGGTTTCCGCGAGGTGGATTATGTATATGAGCCTGGTCAGTTCGCCTTACGCGGCTCCATCCTCGATGTGTATTCATACAGTTGCGAATATCCCTTCCGTATCGACTTTTTCGGCGATGATATCGACTCCATCCGTACCTTTGAGGTGGAGGACCAGTTGTCGAAGGAACGTCGTGACCGCATAGAGATTGTGCCTGAACTGTCGATGGTGGCAGAAGAAAAGGTTTCATTCCTCTCGTTCCTTCCCAAGGATTCGTTGCTGGTGGTGAAGGATTATCTCTATGTACGCGATGCTATTGAACGTGCCTATCAGGATGGCTTCTCCAGTCAGGCTCGGATGGAACAGGAAGATCTGCAGGGGGATGCGCCGTTGCTATCGGGTGCTCAGTGGATGAGTGACGCCAGTCGTTTCCGTCGGATAGAATTCGGCCATCGTCCGTCGTCACAGGCGGATGCCTCGCTGCACTTCAATATTACCGTACAGCCGCTGTTCCATAAAAATTTCGATCTGCTGGCAAAGTCGTTTGAGGAATACCTGTCGCAGGGGTATCAGATATTCATATGTGCCGATAGTCAGAAACAGAATGAACGACTCCGTGAGATTTTTGCCGAGAAGGCAGGGCACTTGCATTTCACTCCGATAGACAAAACCCTGCACGAGGGCTTTGCCGATGACGATCTGATGGTATGCGTGTTTACCGACCATCAGATATTTGACCGCTTCCATAAGTACAGTTTGAAGAGCGATAAGGCCCGCAGTGGAAAGATGGCTCTGACGCTGAAAGAGATACAGCAGTTTGAGGTCGGCGACTACGTGGTGCACGTGGATCACGGTGTGGGTAAGTTCGGTGGTCTGGTGCGGATGCCTGTCAGGAATGCCGCTGGTGAGGAAACGTATCAGGAGATGATCAAGATTCTCTACCAGCGTGGCGACAGTATCTACGTGTCGATACATTCTTTATATAAGGTGTCGAAATACAAGTCGCAGGACAATGGCGAGGCACCCCGTCTCTCCACACTTGGTACGGGCCAGTGGGAGAGATTGAAGGAACGCACCAAGAAGCATATCAAGGATATTGCACGCGACCTGATCAAACTCTACGCTAAACGCCGCAGGGAAAAGGGGTTCGCTTTCAGTGCCGACAGTTATCTGCAACATGAATTGGAGGCCAGTTTCCTCTATGAAGATACACCCGACCAGTTGAAGGCGACGCAGGATGTGAAGGCCGATATGGAGATGGCCCGTCCAATGGACCGTCTGGTTTGCGGTGATGTGGGCTTCGGCAAGACGGAGGTAGCGGTACGGGCAGCCTTTAAGGCGGCCTGCGACAACAAACAGGTGGCGGTGCTGGTGCCGACGACGGTATTGGCCTATCAGCATTTCCGAACCTTCTCCAGCCGATTGAAGGATATGCCCGTCAGAGTCGATTACCTGACACGGGCCCGTTCTGCCAAGCAGACAACGGCTCTTCTCAAGGATTTGGAGGAAGGAAAGATAGATATCATCATCGGAACACATAAACTTATCGGCAAGTCTGTGAAGTTCAAGGACTTGGGGCTGCTTATCATCGACGAGGAACAGAAGTTTGGTGTCTCTACGAAAGAAAAACTGCGTCAGATGAAGTCGAATGTGGATACGCTGACGATGTCGGCGACACCGATACCACGCACCTTGCAGTTCTCGTTGGTAGGCGCCCGCGATTTCAGCGTCATCCAGACACCACCGCCCAACCGCTATCCCATCCAGACCGAGATACACACCTTCGGGGCGGAGATCATCACGGATGCCATCAATTTCGAGATGTCGCGCAACGGACAGGTGTATTTCGTGAACAACCGTATCAGCGACCTGACACATATCGCCGAAATGATCCATAAGTATATCCCTGATGCTCGTGTGGCGGTAGGACACGGACAGATGAAGCCCGAGGAACTGGAAAAGATCGTGCTCGATTTCTCCAACTACGACTATGACGTGCTGCTTTCGACGACCATTGTGGAAAACGGTATCGATATTCCCAATGCCAATACCATCATCATCAATGGGGCGCAGAACTTTGGTCTCTCCGACCTGCACCAGATGCGTGGAAGGGTGGGGCGCAGCAACCGCAAAGCATTCTGTTATCTGCTGGCACCGCCATTGGCTGACCTTAATCCTGAGTCGCGCCGACGGTTGGAGGCTTTGGAAAATTTCTCCGACCTTGGCTCTGGTATCAATATCGCCATGCAGGATCTTGATATCCGTGGGGCTGGCAATCTGCTAGGCGCAGAACAGAGCGGCTTCATCTCCGATCTCGGCTATGAGACCTACCAGAAGATTCTCAATCAAGCGATGGCGGAACTCCGCAATGAAACTCCGGAATTTAAAGGAGACAAGGAGACAAGGAGTTCAAGGAGACAAGATAAGACTTCTGCTTCTTCAGGTGATGCTATGAACCCTATGTCTTCTGGTCTCCCTGTCTCCATAGGTTGGGTTGACGATTGCGCTTTGGAGTCCGATATTGAGATGCTCTTCCCTGACCAATACGTCCCTAACGATTCCGAACGCATGTTGCTCTATCGCGAACTGGATAATCTCGCGAATCGCAATGATCTGGAAGCGGCCCTTGAAGCCTACCGCAACCGTCTGAGAGACCGCTTCGGCGAGATTCCAGAGGTGGCTGAGGAACTCATCCGTGTGGTACCGCTCCGTGTACTCGGCAAACGTCTTGGTATCGAGAAGATTATGCTCAAACAGCAGAAGATGTTCCTCTTCTTCGTCAGCAATCCCGACAGCCCTTATTATCAGAGCGATATTTTCGGACGCGTGCTGAAATATCTGACAGAGCATGTGCGTCGCTGCAATCTCCGCGAAGCCAACGGTAAGCGTTCGATGGTGGTCTCGGATATATCCTCTGTGAACGATGCGCTGACAATCTGTCGCTCAATTCTGACAGATTGACATATAAAATCCCGCTGGCATTTATCTTGCATATAGTCTGGTGAGAGCCGAAAGGTAATCACCAAAAAGATTAACATGTATAACACTTTAAAAATAGAATTAGGAGGTAAAGATTATGATGCCAGTAATGAGAAGTAACAGTTGGATTCCCAGTGTGTTTAACGATTTGTTCGATACGGACTTTCTGCCGAAGACGAACTGCACGGCACCTGCCATCAATGTGAAAGAAAGTGACAAGGCCTATACCGTGGAATTGGCCGCACCGGGCATGAAGAAGGAGGATTTTAATGTTCATATTAACGACGAGGGCAACTTGGTTGTGAAGATGGAGAGCAAGAATGAGAAGAAGGATGAGGACAAGAACACCCGCTATCTGCGCCGTGAGTTCTCTTATTCGAAGTTCGAGCAGACGCTGATTCTGCCTGACGATGTGAAGAAAGATGCCATCTCGGCTAAAGTAGAGCACGGCGTACTCACCGTTGAACTCCCGAAACTCGTCGAGGATAAGGTGAAGGTATCACGTCAGATTGATATCGCATAAACTGAAAGCCCCGCAATCAGCGGGGCTTTTCTATAGGTATAAGTTCCGCTCAGGTGAGCGGGACTTTTTTTTATTGTTTGTCGAGGGCTGCAAGGTTCTCGGCAATCATCTCGTCGGTGACGGTGTAGTTTTGCAGGTCACCCTTGATGAAGGCTTCGTACGATGGCATGTCGATGAGACCATGACCGGAGAGGTTGAAGAGAATCACTTTCTCCTCGCCTGTCTCCTTGCACTTATTAGCCTCGCGAATGGTAGCGGCAATAGCGTGGGTGCTCTCAGGAGCAGGGATGATACCCTCCGTACGGGCAAAGAGCATACCGGCCTCGAAGGTTTCGAGTTGTGGAATGTCGACACCCTTCATGTAGCCGTCCTTGATGAGTTGAGAGATGATCATACCGGCACCATGGTAGCGCAGACCACCAGCGTGGATGTTGGAGGGCTTGAAGTTATGTCCCAGGGTGTACATTGGCAACAGCGGGGTGTAACCAGCCTCGTCGCCGAAGTCGTAGCGGAACTGACCGCGGGTCAGTTTCGGACAACTGTCGGGCTCGGCAGCAATGAACTCCGTATGACGCTCGCCGCTCAGGTTGTGACGCATGAAGGGGAAGGAGATGCCACCGAAGTTAGAACCGCCACCGAAGCAGCCAATCACGATGTCGGGATATTCGCCGGCCATCGCCATCTGCTTCTCGGCCTCGAGACCGATGATGGTCTGGTGCAGACCAACGTGGTTGAGCACGGAGCCGAGGGTGTATTTACAGTTAGGCGTGGTGGTAGCGAGTTCGACAGCCTCAGAGATGGCGGTACCCAGAGAACCTGAGTGGGTGGGGTCCTTGGTGAGGATATCCTTACCGGCACGAGTGGACATTGAGGGAGAGCCTGTAACCACGGCACCGAAGGTACGCATGATACTGCTGCGGTAGGGCTTCTGTTGCATCGTGATCTTCACCTGATAGACGGCGCAGTCGAGGCCGTAGATCTTGGCGGCATAGGAGAGGGCTGCGCCCCACTGGCCTGCACCTGTCTCGGTGGTGACATTCGTCGTACCTTCCTGCTTGGCATAGTAGCACTGGGGCAGGGCAGAGTTGATCTTATGCGAACCTAAGGGGTTCGTACTCTCGTTCTTGAAATAGATGTGGGCAGGGGTGCCGAGGGCCTCTTCGAGGGCGTAGGCACGTACCAGCGGGGTAGAACGGTAATACTTGTACTTTTCGAGCACATCTTCGGGGATGTCAATCCAACGATGCTCCGTGTCTAACTCCTGCACGCAGCACTCGCGGGGGAAGATGTGTGCCAGGTCATCGACACCTAAGGGCTGCTTGGTAGCAGGGTGAATCGGTGGCATGGGCTTGTTGGGCATGTCTGCCTGAATGTTGTACCATTGTGTTGGGATCTCACTCTCTTGGAGGATGAATTTTTTCTGTTTAGCCATGATTGTTATGTTTAGGGATTAAAATATCCGATGCAAAGATACGAATAAAAAGTGAAAAGGTAAAAGGGTGAAAAGGTGAAATATTTCCTTAACAGAGTTTTTTAACATTTTCCCCTTACTTTTTCACCTTTTCACTTTTTCAATCTTTCACCTTTTCCATGAATTCCTTGGGTTGCATGCCGAACTGCTTCTTGAAACAGGTGGAGAAGTACTTCGGATCCTGGAAGCCGACGCGGTAGGCGAGCTCGTTGACACGTAGGTTGGGATTGGATTCTGCCAGTTTGTAGGCCTCCTTCATTCGGATGTCGCGGATGAAGGTGCTGACATTCATG
>CAJODF010000068.1 GCA_905233555.1 uncultured Prevotella sp.
GAAATCGCTCACGGAGCTTGATGATTTGCTCGAGAGTCTGAATCTGTCGTTTGGAACCGACATTTCAAAGTATAAACTGGACAGGGAGTAAGTCTGCGAGGACATGCCGAATGCCCAATAAAAGCAAAAAAGAAAAATGAGACATAATAAGAAATTCAACCATCTCGGTCGTACTGCCAGTCACCGTAGCGCCATGCTTGCAAACATGGCTATCTCGCTGATAGAGCACAAAAGAATCACTACGACCGTCGCCAAGGCAAAGGCCTTGAAGAAGTATGTCGAGCCTCTGATTACAAAGGCCAAGGACGACTCCACTAATTCACGTCGTGTGGTATTCAGTTACCTCCAGAACAAGGAAGCCATCAAGGAACTCTTCGGAGAGGTAGCTGCCAAGGTAGGTGATCGTCCCGGTGGATATACCCGTATCATCAAACTCGGTACTCGTCAGGGTGACGCTGCTCAGGTCTGCTTCATCGAACTCGTTGACTTCGATCCGGACATGGCAAAGGACGGTGGCAAGAAGAAGACACGTCGTAGCCGTCGTGGTGGCGCTGCTAAGGCTGAGGCCGCTCCTGCTGCTGAGGCTCAGGCTCCCGTTGCTGAGGAAGCAAAGGCTGAGGCTCCTGCTGAGGAGGCTGCACCTGCTGCAGAAGAGGCTCCCGCTGAAGAAGCAAAGGCTGAATAAGATTCTACAGGATCTCTATATCAAAGCCCGCATCGCTCAAACCGATGCGGGCTTTTTTAGGGTTTCCCCTATATATATTTCGGGTTTTCCCCTTTGTCGGTTGCATAGAAATGCTTACCTTTGCACCGTTCAACAATTAAAACGTGACGATTATGAAGAAAGGTTTGCTAATATTGGTGAGTGCTATGGTGCTGCTGAGCAGTTGTGGTACCTATACGGGCCAGGGCGCTGCAACAGGCGGCTGGTTTGGCTCGATGATCGGTTCCGCCATTGGCGGTATTTCCGGTGGACATCGTGGTAGTGATGTCGGTTCGCTGATAGGTATGGCTGGTGGTGCCATTGTGGGTGCAGCCATCGGTCAGGCTGCCGACAACGCCGAACAGCAAAAGTACGAGGATTACAAGGCGGCTCGTCAACGTGCTCGTCAGCATACTATTTCTCAACGTCAGATCGACGACTACGATGATAGAGATGACGATAGAGACGATGACAGCGGCTTTGATGCGAACAATGCTGGCGACGACCGTCTGTATGGCTTTGGTGAGGATCTCAGTGGATCTCCTTCGTATAGCGGCGCAACGGCCCCTGTTGCATTGGAAATCCGTAATGCCCGTATGCTCGATGCCAGTCGTGACGGAGTGTTGATGCGTGGTGAGGAAGCCCGTGTGGTCTTTGAGATCTACAATAACTCCTCCAAGCCCGTCTTTGGTGTCCAGCCTTCTGTTGCAGAGGTAACAGGCAACAAGCATATCCATATCTCTGAGAACATCCTCATCGAGAGCATTGCGCCGGGCAGGGGTGTCCGCTATACGGCATCCGTCAAGGCAGACAGTAGCCTGAAAGACGGTACGGCCGTCATCAAGATAGGGGTGTTGCAGGCGAATAAGGAAATCACCTCGCAATCGAGACAGTTCACTATTCAGACCAGAAAGAAATAAAGAAAAAGGAGGGACAACCCTCCTTTTTTCATTTCCCTTCTCGTTTCAAATATGCCTTCGACTTGTTCGGACTCTTGTTGATATCCTCCAGATCATCATCTTCCTTTTGTTCTTCTACGGGAGTGACGGTCACGGGTTGTTCCTTGGCAGCCAGAGCCTTCTTCCTGAGCGCTTCCTCCTCACGGGCTTTTTGTTCGCGCACCTTTCTGTCACGGTCTTCCTTCAAGGCTACCCAAACAGGCTTGGAGTCTTCTCCCTCGTTGGTACCAATCTCAAAGTCGGGCAACTCGATGTCGTCAGGCTTGAAGGGAACGATGGCAGGATTGTACCGTTCCACGATGACTGGTGCGATGCCTTGGGCGATGATGCCGATTTCACGCGCAGCGCGTGCCGACAGGTCGATGATGCGTCCCTTCACGTAGGGACCGCGGTCTGTGACGCGCACGATGACACTTTGGCCATTGGCGGGATTGGTCACTTTGAGTTGTGTGCCGAAAGGGTAGGTCCTGTGGGCACAGGTTAGGCTGTCGTGATGCATCCTTTCGCCGCTGGCCGTCTTACGTCCCGTAAACTTCCGGGCATAATACGAAGCCTTACCGCTCTGTACTTGTGCCAGGGCGGTAAGACTTGTCGCGAGCGCGAAAAGGGCTATATATCGTTTAAAATTCATTCTACACAATGCCTTGCGCGAGCATGGCCTTGGCCACTTTCATAAAGCCGGCCACGTTGGCACCCTTCACGTA
The DNA here is from genome assembly GCA_905233555.1 of uncultured Prevotella sp. Classification (GTDB taxonomy): domain Bacteria; phylum Bacteroidota; class Bacteroidia; order Bacteroidales; family Bacteroidaceae; genus Prevotella. The sequence goes on from CAJODF010000068.1 coordinate 2,367, forward strand.
GTTGATGTAACCACCGGGTTCCTTGCCGTACTTCACGCATTGCTCGTGGATGCCTGACATGATCTGGTGCAGACGCTGGTCAACTTCCTCTGCCGTCCACGACATACGCATCGAGTTCTGCGTCATTTCCAGACCGGAGGTAGCCACGCCACCGGCATTCACAGCCTTGCCGGGCGCAAACAACTGACCTGCGGCGATGAACTTGTTCACGGCCTCTGCTGTGCAGCCCATATTCGATACCTCTGCCACGCACAACGGCTTCTGAGCCAGAATCTTGTCGGCATCCTCGCCGTTCAGTTCGTTCTGGGTGGCGCAGGGCAGATAGATGTCGGCCTTCTGCTCCCAGGGCTTCTTGCCGGCGAAGAACTTCGAGCCGGGGAACTCCTCCTCGTAAGGCTGGCAGATGTCGTTGCCGCTGGCACGGAGTTCCAGCAGATACTCAATCTTCTCAGCATCGAGACCTTCGGGGTCGTAGATATAGCCGTCGGGGCCGCTGATGGTGATGACCTTCGCACCCAGTTCGGTTGCCTTCTTGGCAGCACCCCAGGCCACATTACCGAAGCCGGAGAGGGCAACGGTCTTACCCTTGATGTCGAGTCCGTGGGTCTCCATCATGTGGTGAACAAAATAGAGGGCACCATAACCCGTAGCCTCAGGACGGAGAATCGAACCGCCCCATTCCATGCCTTTACCCGTCAGGGTGGCGCCATGGAACTGGCTCGTCAGTTTCTTGTAGTAACCGAACAGATAACCGATTTCGCGGGCGCCCACGCCGATATCACCAGCAGGCACGTCCATGTCGGGACCAATCACCTTATAGAGTTCGCACATAAAGGCCTGACAGAACTTCATCACCTCATTGTCGCTCTTGCCGCGTATGGAGAAGTCCGAGCCGCCTTTGCCGCCGCCCATCGGTAGGGTGGTGAGGGCATTCTTGAAAGTCTGCTCGAAGCCGAGGAACTTCAGGATGCTCAGGTTCACCGATGGGTGGAAGCGCAGTCCGCCCTTGTACGGGCCAATGGCGCTATTAAACTGCACGCGGTAGCCGATGTTCACCTGTACCTCTCCCTTGTCATCGACCCAGGGCACGCGGAAGGTCGTGATGCGCTCAGGCTCCACGATGCGCTCTATGATCTTTGCCTTTTCGAACTCCGGATGCTGGTTGTACACATCTTTAATGCTTTCCAACACCTCTCTTACTGCCTGTAAGTACTCCAGTTCGCCAGGATGCTTCTGCTCCAAGGCTTGCATAATCTTTTCAACTTCCATAGTCTTTTTTGGTTTTTAATTTACTGTTCTAAGATTGCATTTTGTTACTTTGATGGTGCAAATATAGAAAAAATATCGGTACCTTCCAAGGAAAGTACCGAATATTTTTCTTATAAAGTTACGATTTGTTAAATCTTGGCCAGTGCCTGCTTGATATCGTCGAGAATATCCTCCACATCTTCGATACCGACGGAGAGACGAATCAGGTCAGGAGCCACACCGGCTTCGCGCAGTTGTTCGTCGCTCAATTGACGATGGGTGTGCGAGGCGGGATGCAGCACGCAGGTACGTGCGTCGGCCACGTGCGTCACGATGTTGATCATCTCCAACGAGTCCATCCACTTGATGGCGGTCTCGCGGGTGCCTTTCAGTCCGAAGGCTATCACACCGCAAGAGCCGTTGGGCAGGTATTTCTGTCCGAGGGCGTAGTCTTTGTCGGTAGGCAGTCCGCAGTAGTGAACCCATGCCACCTTCTCGTTGTCGTGCAGGAACTCAGCCACTTTCTGGGCGTTCTTACAATGCTGGGCCATACGCAGATGGAGTGTCTGCAGACCAAGGTGCAGCAGGAAAGCGTTCTGCGGTCCGGGGATGCTGCCGAGGTCGCGCATCAGTTGGGCGACCAACTTGGTCGTATATCCCATCTTGCCGAAAGCCTTTACGTAGGTCAGACCGTGATAACTCTCGTCGGGCGTGCAGAGGCCGGGGAACTTCTCGGCATGAGCCAGCCAGTCAAAGTTACCGCTATCCACTACCACACCGCCCACCTGCGTGGCCAGTCCGTCCATATATTTCGTGGTGGAGTGGGTGACGATGTCGGCGCCCCATTCAAACGGCCGGCAGTTCACGGGCGTGGCGAAAGTATTGTCCACGACGAGGGGCACCCCGTTCTTGTGGGCAATCTTAGCGAAGCGCTCGATGTCGAAAACGGCACAGCCCGGGTTCGAGATGGTCTCGCCGAAGAGTGCTTTCGTGTTCGGACGGAAGGCGGCCTGAATCTCCTCGTCGCTGGCTTCCTGCGAGATAAACGTACACTCGATGCCGAGTTTTTTCAGCGTCACACCGAAGAGGTTGTAGGTACCGCCGTAGATTTCGTTGGAGGTGATGAAGTGGTCGCCGGCCTGACAGATGTTGAAGATGGCGTAGAAGTTGGCGGCCTGACCAGAGGAGGTCAGCACAGCCCCCACACCGCCTTCCAGTGCGGCAATCTTCGCTGCTACCGCATCGTTCGTCGGGTTTTGCAGGCGGGTATAGAAATAGCCCTCCTTTTCGAGGTCAAACAACTTCGCCATCTCGTCCGAGTCGTCGTACTTGAAGGTTGTCGACTGGATGATAGGCAACTCTATCGGTTCTCCGTTTTTGGCCTTATACCCTGCATGTACGCAGAGCGAGCCCTGTCTCAGTTTCTTGTCCATTTTGCTTGTCAGTTTATTAATTTGACTGCAAAGTTACGAATAAGTGAGCGAAAAACCAAAATATATCGCGATATAATTTTATCAGAGACGGTTTTTCTCGTCATTACCGGCACCTGTTCCCTTATACTTCGAACTGCTAGCGTTGAAGTTGTAACTGAGGGTGAGCCCCACACATTGCGAATAGGTATAGTAATCCTGAGCCGTCTGGCCGATGGCGTAGTAGGTGGTCACCTTGGTCTTGGCGGTGCGGAATATGTCGTTGGCATAGAGTGTAGCCGACAACTGTCCCTTCAAGAATGACTTCTGCAAGCGGGCGTTCACCATGAAGTTGCTGCCGCGATACATGAATCCCCAGTGGTTGCTACCCGTATAGTTGACTTGCAGCAGCGCCTTGGCTGTCTCTCCAATCACGAACCAACTGTTCAGGTTGAAACTGAACTCCGGCTTGTTCAGTTTTTTCGGTGCACCGTACTTCTCGGCATCGAACATCTGCTGATAGTAGTGCAGCGTGGCCTGTGGCTGCCAGAAGCCCAGTTTGGGCGAGGCGACGAGGGTGGCATAGACACGATCCTGATGGTCGAAGTTGTCGGGCTGGAAGATGGCAATCTCGTTCTGCTCGTCATAGATATTGCCAACGTGTGTAAAGAAGTCGTTCTCGCGGGTAAAGCCTGTCACGAAGGTCAGCCACGAATAGGTGAGGTTGAAGTCGAGGCTGTGACGTACTGAGGGGCGCAGCAGCGGGTTGCCGCCTTCGTACAAAATACGGCTGTCATAGACGACCATCGAAGTCAGCATATTGTATGGCGGACGGGTGATGCGCTTGCTATAACTCAGTTGGGCGCCCCATTTGCCCTTCTGCCAGGCGGCCGAGAGGTTGGGGAACCAGTCGTTGTAGGTGCGGCTGGGCTCCTCCTGCTTGACACCAAACGAGGTGTAATCTGCCGAAACATGCTCAAAGCGCAGACCGGCATTCAAGTGCCACTGGCCCAGTTGCACTTCGTATTCGGCAAAGCCGGCAATGTTCTTTTCTTTCATCTCGGTGTCCGACTCTGGAATGATGTTCTCCAAGTTCAGATTGTGCCCTTGGCTCTCTGTGTTCGTCACCTCCGATCCGCCGCTCAGCACACCCTTCCAGATGGGATAGTCCAGCACCAGTTTACCGGCCACCATCTTACGGTCTTCATTGGTCAGGGTCGTGATGGCGCGGTTGCCGTATTCCCGGCTCAGTTCTTGTTGGTGGTTGTCGCTCTCCGATTCGCGTCGCAGCATGGTGGCGTTCAGGTCGATGCCCAACTTCCCGACCTTACCTATATAGTAGGTGTTCAGTTCCCAGACGGGCTTGTCTTTTTCGCGGATATCCGTTGTCAGACGAACGTCGCCGTCGAATGCCCCGTTTTTCAGATAGTGCTGCTCCATATCCGACGTGAAACGATTATAGAGGTTCTTTTTCGACGAGAAACTCACACCGAGTGAATGGTCGGCATTGAAGTCGTAACTCAGACCGGCTTGGTAGTCAAATTGCGTCCAACTGCTCCTTACGGGCAGAGCCGCACTAACATCAAACAGATTCTTACTGATGTGCAGTTCCTGGTCGAGGTCCTGGTCGTTGCTGTAGTGGCCGTTGTCTAACGCCACGTTGGCAAAGGCTTCCAGTCCGCCTGTGCGATACTTCAGGGTCAGGTCGCTATAGTTGTTCCACTTGTTGTTCTTCCACGTGTCACTGGTCGCCATCAGACTCAGTCCGTCGCCCTGGGGCTTCAGCGTTTTGATGCGGATGACGGCATTCACCTCGGCATTATACTTGGCACCAGGGGCGGTGATGATATCCACGCTCTTGACATCCACCGACTTGAGTTGCTTCAACTCGATCGGGTCGCGTACCTTCTTATTGTTGATATAGATCTCAGGCTCCCCTTTGGCCAGCACCTCGTACTTCCCGTCGCGGGCCTTCACCAGCGGCAGCATCGACAGCAGGTCGTCGGCCGTACCCACGTCGTGCAGGATGGAGTGCTGCACATCCACCGTCATACCGCCCGAGGTCATCTTGTACTGCGGAATCTCACCTTTGATCTCCACACCTTTCACCATATAGGTCTCTGGCTGCAGGGTGATGGTGCCGATGTTGCCCACGCTCACGTTGCGTTCAACGGTCTTATAGCCGACGAACGACACCTTCAGCGTGATGCGCTGGGCCTTGCAGGGAATCACGAAATCGCCGTTCTCATTGCTCACGCCGCCGTTTAAGTATGTGGAATTCTTTTCATTGTTTTGGTTGTCTGCGGCGCTATGCAATGAGATATTGGCGAATTCTACGGGCTGTCCGTTTTCATCTACAATATGGCCGATCACCTTCGTGTCCTCTTTCTGCGTACACTCGATGAATATCTTGTCTTCGTCGTAGGTCACCTTCATCGGATAGAAGCCGATTACCTCGCGCACGGCCTCGTTGATGGGCAGGTTGGCGAAGTGGCTGGTCACGGTGAAGTCCTCCAGTTCGTCGTAGATGAAATAGATAGTCTTGTCGCTGGTGGCAGCGTTCAGGTCTTCGAGCACTTTCGAGAGCGACTCGTTCTGATAGTCGCGGCTGATCTTCTGTGCTTGGGCGCACAATGCCAGTACACAGAGCAAGGCTGTGAATATATATATTTTCATAATGGTGATGCTTGGATTATTCTACAATCAGTTTCTTGTTGTTTCGCGTGATGTGGATGCGTTCGAACTTGTTGAACGTACCTACGATGTCGTCTATGGTTGCTTTTTTGTCCCATGTGAAGTAGAGGCGGAGATGCTTGCTGGCCTCATTCTTATAGACGACCTCACACTGATGGAAAGTTGCAATCTCGTTCAGAATAGTTGCCAACTCAGCATCTTCATAGACCGTGGGCTTCGTCTGTGTACTGTCGGCAGGTGTTTGGGCGTTGGCCGACTGGTGTTGGGTGTCAGTTGATACAACAGCCTCCTGCTTCTCGACTTCTGCCTCCTGACTCCTGATAATCTGCACGGCGGCGTATGCAATGCCCGAAAGCATCAGCACGCCAACAAACATCGCGGCAATCTTCAGCAGCATTGGCTTTTCACTTTTAACTATCCTCTTTCCACTTTCCTCTTTCCACTTTCCACTAAACTTCTCCCACTCTTCGTTCGCGTCAGGAACCTGGATGTCCGTCTCGTCCAACATCTGGTCGAGTTGCTCATCTGTATATTTCTCAGGATGTAGGAGCATCCTGATCTGCTCTTCTTTCTTCATACTTTTCTGTTTTTAAAAGTTGAACGTAGTTTCCTCAATCCCTGCACAATGTGTTTGTTCACGGCGGAGAGGCTGATGCCGAGCGAGTCGGAAATCTCCTTGTACGACTGTTCCTCGTTGTAGTGCATCTTGATGATGCGACCGGTCTGAGGGGTCAGCCTTTCTTCGACGTAGCGGTTCACGGCCTCGATGAGTTCCTCATCGTGTCTTCCGCTGTCGATGGCTTCAGACGTTAGCAGTAGCATGGCCTCTTGCCTGTTTTGACGCTGTGCAATGATGTTGGCTTCGCCTTCGAACCTCACGACTCGGCCATTCGAACGAGTTCGATGGCTCTTGCTGCTCAGTTCGTTTAAACAACGATTCCGGACGCAAGTCAACAGGAACGTTCTCTGGCTCTCTTCGCGCAGTGGGGTGGTACCGTCCCACAGTCGGGCGAAGACATCCTGTACGGCATCTTTCGCCTCGTCTTCGTCGCCCAGCAGGATGTAGGCTGCCTTGAACATCCTCCGAAAGGAAGAGTTCCTTGAATTGTTGTGCTCTGTCTTGCATCTTTTCGTCGCTGTTTTTACTCTATATACAGATGAGCGGGGGAAATCATTACCCCTTCCCCCCAATTTTTTTGCAAAAATAATAAAAATTCCCGATATTTTGTTTATCTTTGTCGCCAAATAATATGAATTCACTATTTACGAATATGAAAAAGATGCGTGACACGATGAATGAGAACCTAAGCGTTCAGATCGACACGCTTATCAATTACCTGAACGAATTCGAGCAGCGCCAGCAGAGGGTGATAGATGAGGTTGAGTCGGTTGCGGTATCAGCAAAGTATTGGAAGGAGTCAGATTACGACAGTTATGCCGCCATGCCATTTATGATTGCTGAAGTTAACAAGCAGCCCGCCTTGTTCCGGCAGCGCAACGAGAAGTGGCTCCCCAAATTACAGGCAGCCATCAACGAGGCTCCCACGATGTTCGTCTTTGGCGCAGGCCATCTGATTGGCGACTACGGTATCCTTCAGTTACTTCGCAACGCCGGCTACAAAGTAGAACAAGTCAAGAAGCAATAATCAAAAGGGGTTACAATTTCCATCCAATCTTCATCCGTTTTTCATCCAATCGTCATCCGATTCTAGTCCGATTTTCATCCTATCGTCATCCGATTCTAGTCCGATTTTCATCCAATCGTAATCCAGCCGTTATCCAATCGTGCTCCGATTGCCCTCTACCCTTGCTCCGATGCCTCTCCAATCCCTCTCCGATCCCTCTCCGATTCTAGAGTTAGAGAAAGGATAGAGAAGGAGTGGAGAGGGGGTGGAGTACGATTGGAGGAGAAGTGGAGTAGGATTGGATGGCGATTGGATGAAAATTGGAGGATAACTGGATGAAGATAGGAGTACCTAAGCAGCACAATCGGATGCAGATAAGGGCTTTTATCAGGAGTCTTTCGGTCGCTTTTGCAAAAATAATAAAAAACTTCCAATGGTTTCTTGTTTCCTAAATAAAAAATGACTATATTTGCAAACAATAAATTAATGGATATCATGAGAGTAAGAGTTTTATGGGCATTCCTGTTGGTGGCTGCGACAATGGCGGCACAGGACTTTAAGTTGAACGAAAGTGGTTACTATACTGCCGGCGGTACCGACGTGATGGCATTTAGCGACTTCTATCCTGAGGGGCATCAGGGTGGGGTGAGTATCTTGATCAACGGTCACCGCGTGGCCAGTAACGGTGATATCCGTATGGAGGCGACGCCCGGTCAGTGGCAGCCCGTGCCCAAGCAACTGAAGCGCGAGATAGAGGGCAGTGCTATTGTGACGACGCTCTGCTATCCCGACTCCACGCGCCATCTGACGGGTTTCAACCCGACGGTCTATCCCGACTATCAAGTAATATATAAGGTACGCGTAGAGCCGCAGGGCGACGGTATTCTGGTGACGGTCGATCTGGATAAGCCTGTGCCTGAGTTCCTATTGGGTAAGTTGGGTTTCAACATCGAGTTCTTCCCGGGCGAGTTGTTCGGCAAGCCTTGGATGATGGACAGTCAGACGGGCATCTATCCCCGTCAGCCGAACGGTCCGCTGATGACGACGCAGCCCAACCAACTGCACAACGGCAACTACCATCAGGCCGGCAAGCCGTTAGCTGATATGAAGCAACTTAATGCTAAGGGCTATAGTCCGATGATTGCCGACGACATCATTGCCGAGCCGTATGCCGTGGGTAAGAAGTTTACCTCGTGCCCAGCCGATGCGATAAACCGGCTGACGATAGAATCATTCACCGGCGACCTGAAACTCTACGACGGCCGCATGAACCACAACAACGGTTGGTTCATCGTGCGCAGCGAGATTGCCAAGGGAGCCACGAAGGGGGCCGTGCGCTGGAAGATCACACCCACCGTTGACCCCGACTGGCGCTACGATCCCGTCATCCAGATCTCGCAGGTGGGCTATCATCCGCAGCAGCCCAAGCGCGCCATCATCGAGACCGACCGCCGCGAAAACATCTTTGAAGATCCGGGTGTGAGCGTGGCCGGCGGCACTTTGAATATCTCGGCGGGGAAGGTCCAACACTCTGTCGGCGAGATCCTCTCGAACCGCGTCTATCTCTGTCGCCTCGATGCCGAGCGGGAGACTGTTGTCCGCACCATCCAGCCGAAACTCTGGGGCGACTTCCTGCGCTATAAATACTATACCGCCGACTTCAGCGACGTGACCGAGCCCGGGCTCTATTACGTGCGCATCGGGACAAGAGCCTGTTCGGAGGTGTTCCGCATTGCCAACGACGTGTATGACCGCGGCGTGTGGCAGCCCGTCATCGAATACTTCCTGCCTGTGCAGATGTGTCACATGCGGGTGGCGGAGAAATACCGCGTCTGGCACGACTTCTGTCACATGGACGACGCGCTGATGGCCAAGGTGGGTAATCATATTGACGGCTACGACCAGAAGCCTGGTCTCTCGAAATATGCAGAACTCCAGAAAGTGCCCGGTGTGAACGTAGGCGGTTGGCATGATGCCGGCGACTTCGACCTGCGCATTGAGTCGCAGGCGGGCGAGGCATATATCCTGGCGCTGGCCTACGAGGTCTTCCATCCGGAGATCGACGTGACCGCCATCGACCAGCAGAAACATACGGTGGAGATCCATGAGCCCGACGGCCGCAACGACCTCCTCCAGCAGGTGGAGAACGGGGCGCTCACTGTGGTTCGTACCTATCAGGCCTTGGGCCGCCTCTATCGTGGTATCATCTGTAACAATGTGCGCCAGTATGTGCTCCTCGGCGATGCTTCGGCGATGACCGACGGCGTGAGCGGCAACGAGGACGACCGCTGGATATTTACGGAAGACAATCCCCAGCGTGCTCTCTCGACGGTTGCCCAACTTGCTGGTGCCTCACGGGTATTGAAGGGCTTCAACGATGCCCTCGCCGCCGAGTGCCTGCAGATAGCGAAGGATGTGTATGCGCAGACAGAGGTGAGCGGCTGGGCTGAATCAGCCAAACTGCAGGCTGCCATCGAACTCTGGCTGACGACCGGCGAACAGCCGTATCTCGACTTCGTGCTCGACCGTCAGGCGATGGTCGTCGGGGGCATCAGTCGTACGGGATGGTGCGCCGCCCGTCTGGTGCAGAAGATTGCAAATAGCAAGGACGAGCGGGCGAAGAAGTTGGTTGCCGACTTCCGCAAGGCCCTCGAAGGTTATAAGACCCAACTCGACCGGCAGTCGGCAGAGACTCCCTACGGCGTGCCTTACCGTCCGAGCATCTGGGGGGCAGGCTGGGACATCCAGCGCTTCGGCTTCGAGTATTATTTCCTGACGTCGGCCTATCCCGACATTTTCCCTGCCGAGACGGTCTATAATGCCCTGAACTTCGTGCTCGGTTGTCACCCCGGCAGCAACAATGCCTCGTTTGCCTCCGGTGTGGGAGCCAAGTCGGCGACGGTGGCATACGGTCTGAACCGTGCCGACTGGTCGTACATCCCCGGTGGTGTGGTTTCTGGCACGGCGCTGATTCGTCCTGACTTCCCGGAACTGTTGGAGTTCCCCTTCCTGTGGCAACAGGTGGAGTACGTGCTCGGAGGCGGTTCGTCGCACTACATGTTCCTCGTGCTCGCCGCCCAGCAGTTGCTGCAGCAATAAGAAATCTACAGCGATATGAAGCATATGTCAGAACGGAGAAAATGGTTGCTCGCCGCGCTCCTTGTTTGTGTCGTGGCGGTGGCGCAGGCACAGAAGGGGCAAGCGAAGGACGAGACCATCGTGTTTACGCCCCAGTGGACGGCCCAGGCGCAGTTTACCGGTTACTATGTGGCGGAGGCCAAAGGCTTTTACCGCGAGGCGGGCGTGAACGTGAAGATAGAACACCCCTCTTCGACGCAGCCCGCCATGACCCGATTGCGCAAGAACCAGTGTCAGGCCACGACGCTGCAACTCTGTCAGGCGATGGAGATTGTAGATGGTGGTATTCCGCTGGTGAACATCCTGCAGACATCGATGAACAACGCGATGGTCATCGTGTCGGCACGAGGCAAGGACCCGCTGACGCAGAAAGGGGCCAAGGTCGGCATCTGGAGCGTGGGCTTCGGACAACTCGCTATCTGTATGAGCATCAAGGATCATCTGAACTACGAGTGGATACGCTTCGCCCAGAATGTCAACCTCTTTATCTCAGGAGCCCTCGACGCCACGCTGGCCATGAGTTACAACGAGTACTACCAGTTGGTGCAGGCGGGTATGGAGATGACCGACAAGAACGTGTATCGTTTCTGCGACCACGGCTATAATGTGCAGGAGGACGGGGTCTATATGACTAAGGACTACTACGAGGCGCATAAGGATCAGGCGCGCCGCTTCGCCGAGGCTAGCAAGAAAGGGTGGGAGTGGGCCGCCGCCCATCCCGATGAGGCGCTCGACATCGTGATGCAGTATGTGGATCGTGAGCATATCGCCACCAACCGCGTGATGCAGCGGCTGATGTTGAAGGAAGTGCTGCGCCTGCAGGTTGACCGCGAGTCGAAGAAGCGTGAGTTCCGCCTGCGCCCCGACATGGTGAAGCAGGCCAGTCGGCTGATGGTGGACTGCCAGATGCTGGGTCGCGATGTGACATACGAGGAGTTAATGGACCAATGATAACAGACCACTATGAATAAGATATTCGCCTATATCCGTCGCAAACTCTCCGTTAGGGTCAGCCTGTGGGTCGTCATGTTTGCCGCCGTCATCTTTATTGCGGCACTCGGATTTCTGTTCTACCAGTCGCGTGAGGCCGTGCGCCAGGAGGCCATCAGTCGTGCCACGCAGATATTGGATAAGACGTCGTTGCGTGTCGAGGGAATCCTGAATCGCGTCGAAGTGGCTACCTACATGACGGAGTGGCTCGTACAGCGCCATCCCAACAAGGCCGACTCGATGTTTGTCTATAGTCGGGGCATGTTGCTCAATAATCCCGATTTCTACAACTGTTCCATCGCCTTCGAACCCTACTATTTCAAGAATCAGGGCCGTTATTTCTCGGCCTATTCCAAGCATGACGGCGACAGCATCCGCACCATACAAGGTGGTAGCGACAACTACCAGTATTTCTTCATGGACTGGTTTCTCATGCCCTCGCTGTTGAATAAGCCTTGCTGGACCGAGCCCTACATGGATTACGACGTGGCTACGGCCAGTAGTGAGATGGTGACCTCCTATTGTATGGGCATCAAGGACAAGGATGATAAGATGATAGGTGTCATCAATACCAGTCTGTCGCTGAACTGGCTTTCGCAGACCATCTCGGCCGTGAAGCCCTATCCCAATTCGTACAGCATCATGGTAGGTCGTGGCGGCACCTATTTCGTGCATCCCGACTCGACGAAGATTACCCGTCAGACGATCTTCACCCAGACGATAGAGCATCCCGATACGGCTTTGACGGCCTTGGGTCACGCCATGCAACGCGGTGAGGAGGGTATCAAGCAAATGAACATTGACGGAGTGGACAGTTATGTGTTCTTTAAACCTCTTGGTAAGACGGGTTGCTCGATGGCGATCGTCTGTCCCGAGAGTGACATCTTCGGCGGCTTCGACCGTCTGCGTCGCACCGTCATGACCATCGTCTGTGTAGGCTTGCTGCTTATGCTCTATTTCTTCATCCGTATCATCACGCGCGAACTCAGTCCCTTGCGCCGGTTGGCCAAGGAGGCCGAGACCATCGCCTCAGGACAGTTCGATACGCAACTGCCTGACTTCAAGCGCAGCGACGAAATCGGTCAGTTGAGCCAATCATTTGGTAACATGCAGCAGTCGTTGGTGAGATATATCGAGGAATTGAAGGAAACCACCGCCCAGAAGGCGTCGATGGAGAGCGAACTGCAGGTGGCCAGCCGCATACAGATGTCGATGTTGCCCAGTAAGTTCCCCGACCGCGAGGGATTGGATATGTATGCTTCGATGACCCCAGCCAAGAACGTGGGC
>CAJODF010000069.1 GCA_905233555.1 uncultured Prevotella sp.
GAGGTGGATGCGGCTTTTCATGACATGTTGAAGCTCATAAAAGACTTTGAGATTCCTGCTAATGAGAGAATAGAGATGCTTGGTGCTGGATATGAGAAGTTGATGAATTTCTACACCGAGCAGAACAAAGGTCTGACAGAGATGATAAGCTCTGGCGTTCAGTTGCCCAAGTCAGCCCGGAAGACTCAGAAAGCCCTCAATAAGTACATCGAGAAATACATGACGGAGATGACTAAATTCGTGATGTGACGACTTCTGCAGTTACGTCTGGCTTGATGAGAAAATACATTATAATGATGAAATCCATATCCACATGGTCGATGTTGACAAGGAGAAAGTATCAGTTCCAATAAAGACGAAGAAAGAGAGCCTGGAACGCTTAAAGAAAAATATAACAAACTCCAACAAGAATTAAAAAACAAGGAACTAATATGAAAGGTATAATTGTAGAGAGTCACGTTACGGGAAAGGATGATATAACGATGACTAAGTATAAACTGATTTTGATTCAGAAGCCCGGGTACAGTGTGGTGCGTCGTGATGATGCGCCACACTTCAATTGAAAATCTGATAATTGGAGTCAACAACTACTTAAAGTGCTTAATAGAAGTGCTCGACAACACTTTCAGATTTTAACCCTTGGCACCCGATTTCTGAGAATCGCCGAGGTTTTTTTGTGTCCCTCTGTGTCTTTGAACGAAGCCTTCGGCGATGCGGAAATGGTAAAATGGTTGATTTAGGGTTTTCCCTGCAATATAGTAGGGAAAAAATTTTCTTATGCTCGTAAAAACTGCCTATTTTTGCGTAGCATTTTCTCCTTTTTGGTGTATTCTTAGTGTAAAAGCAAATAGATGGACAGACATCGCTTCATATCCCGAGCACCAGAACTGCGGCGGATAGCCGTAGGTGCGGTATTGGCTCTTGTGGACAGCGAAGAGGCTGAGGATGTGGCGCAGGAGGTTCTGATTAAGATGTGGGAGAATGTGCAAAGGCTGGATGAAGTGCGACTGAATGCATACGTGGCTGTGACGGCACAGAACATGGCCAAGAATCGGCTGAGGCAGAAGCGACGACACCCGCTCATGCGATTACTCAGTAAGTTCGACCAGAAAGGCGATGATACTCCGTTGCGCCGTTTGGAGGCATCAGAATCAGACAAGGCTTTCACAATTGCGATGAACCGTTTGCCTTATAATTGGCAACGGGTGTTGCAGATGAGGAATGTAGAAGACATGAGTTTTACAGAGATAGCGGCTGTGCTTGGTACGACAGAATCATCGGTAAGGGGACTGCTCTCAAAGGCAAGAACAAGAATGGTAGAATTGATAAATCAGCAGATAAGATGACAGACAAACAACAAATACAAGAATGGCTCAACCGGTTTATGGACGGAACTGCGACAGAGGTAGAGGAGCAGCAACTGGCTGATTACTTCAACTCGGCTACGGATACTCCTGAGGAATGGCAGTCGTATGCAATCTTGTTCCGTGGGTTCCGGCACCAAACTATGGGTAAAGGTACTGCTAAGACGGTGATGATGAAACGATGGATAACAGCGGCTGCCGCGGTGGTCTTGTTGATTGCAGGTGGAACAATAATATGGCAGAAACATTTGAGCCAAAGTGAAGATGAGTGTGTGGCCTATATCTATGGCGAGCGTACTACCGACCGTGATGTCGTTCTCTGCGAAATGCAGAAGACAATGACTGTTGTAACCTACGACGGTAGTGATGTGGTGGAAGAACAATTGAAAGGCATGTTTGGAATCGAATAAAACGAAAATAGATATGAAACGACTCTTATTAAGTTTATCATTTATCATTTGTCATTTGTCATTTAGCGTAGCACAAACGGGGCTTCGTATCAACGACCTATTTGAGGGGCGCATCATCCCGCAGGAACGGATAGTGGAGACCCGAGTGCGGGGAAGGACACTTGCAAAGTATCAGTTGACCTTCTACCGCAGCCTGCGATTCTCGGCCAATGCTGAGGAAGTGGCGCATTTACGACGACTCATCGACGAGGATAGCCGAGGGCATCATGCTACCGGCAGCGATCGGGCTGATGTAAATGGTGTGCATAACATGCAGACTTATACGTTGCACGTGCAGTTGAGTCCGCAAGGAGGTAAAAACCGGTTCCTGTGCTATCAGGACGTGTTCGAAAGCAAGAAGAAACCCCGTGAGGTGACGGTCATCTACATGGAGGGAACTATCAGTGATATATATAAATTAGAAGAATTAATCAATAAGAAATAAAGCATTATGAAAAGACTTATGATTATCGCGCTGCTCGCCGTTGCAGCGACTGCCAGCGCACAAGAGAATGATACCGTAGTCATTCACAACCCTAAGAAAGTTACCATCGTAACCAGCGACTCATTACAGAAGATCATCGTGGCGGGCAAGGAGGGCGACGATAAGTTCACCTATCAGAACACCATCCAGTTGGTGGACTCCAACTATGTGAGTACCACCCACATCGGACGCGACCGCTGGGAACTCATTCCAAGTGTGAAGGTCGGCAAAAAGAGAGATAACAATCGGGGACGTGGTTCCAGCAATAGTTTGTCTGCTCACTTTGGGCTCGGCTTCACTGCTCCCACTAATGCCGATGCACGTGCCGATTTCTCCACCTTCAAGTCGTGGGAAATCTTCGCCACTCTGATACAATGGGACCACCATTTCGACTATCGGGAGCATAATACCGTCTCGCTCGGTTTCGGTATCGACTGGAAGAACTACCGCATGACAGATGACATGCGTTTCACCAAGGCACCAGACGGCAATGTCGTCTTACAGAAGTATCCCTTACAGGTGTCGCCTGACTTTTCGCGCATCAAGGTGTTCTCGCTGACGGTCAATCTTTCCTATACTTACAGTTTCGACGATGATTTCTGGATTGGCTTCGGACCCGTGGTGAACTTCAACACCTACGCCAGTATCAAGACGGAATACTCGATGTATGGCGATGACATTAAGAAGTTGGAAAAGGATATCCGTCAGCGTCCCATCACTATCGACTGGATGCTGCGCCTTGGTGTCGGAGGCGTTCCGCTCTACGTGAAATATTCCAATGATGATGTGCTGAAAGATGGCGGCGTCAAATTCCGCTCACTCTCCTTCGGACTGTATTTGTGAGATTAAAGAAATAGCAAAACTCTGAAACTACTTTCAGACTTTCACCCTCGGCAATCGATTTCTCGGAATTGCCGAGGGGTTTTTGATGTGGTTTCCGTAACTTTGCACCGTCACATCAAACTTTTGAAGCAAGATGAAGAAAATTGTGATTACACTAATGCTTGTCCTTGTCGCTGTGGTGGCTTTCGGTCAGGCGGATAGTACGAAGGTAAAAAAGAAGAAAGTAGAAAAGATCTCGATGTACGGGACGGTGGCCGACGGTTTTACGAAGGCGGCAATCCTTGATGTGAAGGTCATCCTGATGCACGGGGACTCTACCGTGATAGACACGATGACCGTATGGGAAAATCATAGTTGGAGTAGCGGCATCGGGCGGTCGGCAGGTACAACGCGATACCATTTCTGGATCAGTCGCGAGCCCGCCCAATATATCCTCAAATTCGAGCACCCGAACTACGAGACGACCTACGCCAATTTCGAGATGAAGCACGTGAGCCGTCGCCTTTCTGACATCGAGGGGCCGAAGGTCTATCTGAAAAAGACGGCACAGGCACACCATTTCGAGGGTGGCGAGATAGGCGAGGTGGTGGTGAAGGCCACGAAAGTGAAAATGGTTTGGCGGGGCGATACGCTGGTCTATAATGCCGATGCCTTCAACGTGCCCGAAGGCTCGATGCTCGACGGACTGATCAAGCAGTTGCCGGGTGTGGTACTGAAAGACAATGGCGAGATTTTTGTGAATGGCAAGAAGATAGACAACCTGACACTCAACGGTGCCGACTTCTTCAAGGGAAAGAACAAGATTATGCTCCAAAACTTGCCCTATTTCACGGTGAAGAATGTGGAGGTATATAAGAAACAGACGGAGGAAAACAAATACCTCGGCATCGACGACGAGGATAAGAAAGAATACACGATGGATGTGATCCTGAAACGGGAATACAGCATCGGCGGCTCGACGAATGTGGAGGCAGGAGGCGGACCGTCTGACGGGGGAGACTGGCGCTATAAGTTGAAAGGCTTCGGCCTGCGCTTCTCTGACCGCACGCGGGCTGTGGTCTTCGGCGGTATGAACAATATCAATGAGTCGATGGAATACGAAGCTGAGGACAGTGAGTACAGGGACAGGACAGAAGAGACGGGCGACAACCATTTCAAGCAGGTTGGCGGCCAGTTTGTCTATCAGGCACCGGAGGACAAACTGACCAACGCCACCGAGGTGAACGCCACATGGAACAACGAGTTCAGCGAGAGCCGAAGCGAGAGCGAGACCTACCTGAACGGTGCCAGTACCTTCGGGCAGTCGGAAGGTGCAGGCCGAAATAAGCCGAGTAGTTTCTCGTTGAAGAACACGCTGCGGGCAACGGGTAAGTTCCGTCTTTACTCCACGGCCACGTTGGGTTACAATCGCTCCAAATATGAGGGCGAGGGATGGGATGTGAGCACTGCCGATGCCGTGATGAAGGACAGCATCAACAGTTCGTGGTACCGTTCACGCAGCAAGTCTGACCGTCTCTATGGCAACCTCTATGGTACTCTGTCCTACCGCCTGCCGTCGGGTGACTCGTTCACATTTAATATGCAGGGCGGTGGTAACAAGACTTACAATTCTGAGTCAACGAGTCTGAACCATTACTCCTATCATAAATTGGGAACCGTCGATGACCGCGACCGTCGCACGGAGTCGCCGTATTACTCCTATAATTATCAAGGCGACCTCACTTACAACTATGAACTGACGGAACGTTGGCGTATTTCACCATACATCGGGCTCGGTATGAGCGATTACCAGAGTGACCGCCACGAGTATCTGCGTGACAGCATCGACTATCTCTTCGATGCGAACAACAGTTACGAGCAGCGCACACAGACTCTGAACCGTCGTGCCGGCTTGAATGTCGCCTTCAATAAGACTTATAAGAAGTTTTATTTAGGCCTCTACACCAATCTCAGTGCCAATTTCCAGCGGCAGTGGATGAATTATGAGAGCGAGCCGCTGACCACATCGCTTACTCGCAACTACACGCTTTGGAGTCCTAATGTCTATTTCTACCTGATGAGCCTGAACCAAAAGCATAATTTGGATATACAATATTATTTGTGGCCATCGACACCCTCCGTCACCGACCTTATCGACCGTCCCATCACCAGCGACCCGATGAACATCTTCCTCGGCAACCCTAATCTGAAAAAGAGTGAACAGCACAACTGGTATGCGAACTATCGTCTGCGCAACGACAGCATCGACCAGACCATCCGTCTCTCGCTTGATGCCAATATGACCCACAACGCACAAACACGGGGTTACACTTACGATATGACCACTGGCGTGCGCACCTATCGGCCTGAGAATATCAGTGGCGGCAACTGGAATGTCAGTCTTGGCATCAACTGGACCCGTGCCCTCGATAGTTTGAAGTACTGGCATATCGACAATGATCTCTCCCTCCGTTATACGAAGAGCACCGGTCTCGTCCTCACAACGGGCAGTACCAATTCTGAACTGAGCAGGGTGGGAACCTTCCTCGTAAACTATGAGCCGGGTATCCGTTTCCAGAAGAAGAACCTCACCCTCACCGTGAGGGGCGATCTCACCTATCGGCATATCCATAGAAACATTACGTATGGTGAGCAGCCCACCGACATCTGGGATATGTACTACGGTCTGAACGGCAACTACAAACTGCCGTGGAACTTTACTATCGAGACCGACCTGCTGATGCACTCCCGCCGAGGCTACACCGATGCAGAGATGAACGACAACCGCCTCTACTGGGATGCCTCGCTCACCAAGTCGATCCACCAAGGGCAGTGGGTCATCAAACTGCGTGGCTACGATCTGCTCGGACAGGTGTCAAACCTCCGCTATAATATCGGCGCCCAGGGGCGCACCGAGACCTGGACAAACACCATGCGCCGCTTCGCCCTCCTCACCGTCGCCTACCGCTTCTCGCAAAAACCAAAGAAAGAAAAAGACTAAAAGACAAACTGAGAAACCGTTGCACGTGCATTATATAAGGAAAAGAGAAAATAACCCGCCTATCCCGCTCATCCCACACCTAAGTAAAAATTTTATGTGCGGGATGAGCGGGATAGGTGGGATGTTTTTGGCATATAACAAGTAGGTGCATTTTTTAGGTGTTTTCGCTAAAAGACTACTACCGTAAATTACGACGGTACTTATGCATCGTAATGACGGTCCTAATTTTTCTAACGACGATCCTAATAATGATTACGACAGGCCAAGAAAACACTAGTTCAAAAGGCTTCAAAACTCTGAAACTACTTTCAGATTTATCAAATGTCAGTCAAATGTCTGGAAGTTTATTTGGCAGTTACAGTCGTATGGGTTATCTTTGCACCGTCAAATTTGAATAAAACATTGGTAAGACATGAAAAGAATACTGATAACACTATGCGCTATCTATTGTGCACTATTCACCGCATCAGCCCAAACCAAGGCCGATTCGCTCCGTGCTGACAGCATCTTCAAGTCCCTCGAATTGCAGGGTGTGGAGATCGTCAAACAGAAGTCGCTCGTCAAATCCGACGTCGACAAGGTTACCTATAATATCGAGGACGATCCTGACTCGAAGTCGAATACTGTAATCGAAATGCTTCGTAAGGTGCCGATGGTCACTGTCGATGGCGAGGACAATATACAGGTGAACGGTTCCAGTTCGTTCAAGGTGTATGTGAACAACAAGATGACAAACAATCCGAAGGAAGTGCTCAAAAGCATGCCAGCCAATTCGATCAAGCGTATCGAGGTCATTACGAACCCTGGGCCGAAGTATGATGCCGAAGGCGTGGGTGGCATCCTGAATATCATCACGCACGGCAAGGGTGTCGAAGGCTATACCGCAACTTTCAGCGGAAATGTCAGCAACCGTGGGGCGGGCGGTAGCGCCTACGCCACCGTCAAGAGCGGCAAACTGATGATGAGCGGACGCTATAACTACAGTTACAACAACTCTCCCCGTAGTTACTCTGGCAGTAGTCGCAAGACCATCGGCAACATTACCGACTCGTCGTCCGACCTCGAAAGCGAAGGCTCGTCAAAGTATCACGGACATTCCCAGTACGGAACTGTTGAGGCCAGTTATGAGATAGACACCCTGCGACTCATCACCGCCTCGTTTGACATCTATGGCGGTGGCAGCAAGAGCGATGGCGATAATCAGACCGTTGCCGCATCGCCACTCACCCACAACCGTCTTTATAGTTACAATACTGCCCGCAATTCAAAGAATAACTATGGCTATATCGACGGCGGCATCGACTATCAGCGCACCTTCTCCGTGGAGGAACGCCTGCTGACACTGTCATATAAGTTAAGTAGCGAGCCTGACAAGAGTGATTCCTACACCGATTACCTCGACATGCAGGCTGCTGACGGCTGGGAGAACTTTCTGCAACGCCTGAAAAACCAGCGTAACGATGGCTGTGAGAATACGATGGAACATACCTTCCAAATAGATTATACTACACCCTTTGCCAAGATCCATACCTTGGAAACAGGTCTGAAATATATCCTGCGCAACAATACCTCTGAGGATGACCGCTCTGAGGAGGGCGTCTTCGACAGCGACCATTCGTCGCATTACAAGCATCGCAACGATATCTTCGCCGCCTATCTGGGATATGGCCTAAAATTGGATAAACTGTCGGGCCGTCTTGGCCTGCGCTACGAGCATACCTTGCAGGATGTGGAGTATAAACTTGGGCGTGGTGACGATTTCAGAAAGCACTTCAATGATTTCGTTCCCTCTGCCAGCATCGGTTATAAACTGACACAGATGTCGAACCTCCGCTTGGGCTACGACATGCGTATCTATCGTCCGGGCATCTGGTATCTCAATCCCTACCTTGATGACTCTACACCTACGAACATCTATCAGGGTAATTCCCACCTTGAGAGTGAGAATAGCCATTCGTTCAACCTCAGTTACAGCAACTTTACGCCGAAGTTCAATATCAATCTCGCTCTGCGCTACGGTTTTACCAACAACCGCATTGAGAACGTTGTCAGGATGATGCCCGATACACAGATTCCTGGTTTGAAGAACCCGACGGGAAAGGATGTACTCTATACCACTTACGAGAATATCGGGCGAAGTCAGGGTGTCAACCTGAATACTTATGTCAACTGGAACGCCACCAAGAACACCCGCGTCTATATGAACGGCCGACTCTCTTATATTGACATGGATGATAGCGGTACGCTATCCAACCACGGATGGGATCTCTTCGTCTATGGTGGCGCCCAACAGACGCTGCCCAAAGACTGGCGGCTTTCTTTCAACCTCTACGCTATGACGCCAAACATCAACCTACAAGGTCGTGGCAGCAGTTATAGCAGTTATGGTTTGAGCATTCAGAAGTCGTGGTTGAAGAATCGCCTCAACCTAACCATCAGCGCTACGAACTTCCTGAAAAAATACATGCGATACAATTCTACGACGGAGGATACCTTCTTCCACGCAGACAGTTGGTCGAAGAGCGTTCAGCAGCGTTTCAGCCTTTCCATCAGTTACCGCATCGGAGAACTGAAAGCCAGCGTCAGGAAGGCCGAGCGCAGCATCAGCAATGATGATGTTAAGGGTGGCGGTAGCAGTGGTGAAGGCAGCGGAAGTTCGGAATAACTCACTTTTTTATGTTTTCAGAAGGGATTTTCGCGTAAATTGTTGTAACTTTGCTGTCGTAATAAAAAACAAATATGAACAAGAAAACCATCATCACCATCCTTTTTGCCCTCGTTGCAGTAGCAGGGCAGGCGCAGAATCAGGTCGTATGGGAGAATCCATCGGCTTTTATGGGAGCAAGTAACTCCATGTTTGAAATCACGAAAGTGGAACTGAAGCAGACGGAAACCGTGATACACTTCATTGCCAACTACAGGCCGGGCAGTTGGATCCGTTTTGCCAAGGAGTCGTTCTTGCAGACACCCGATGGTAAGAAGTATGCCATCACGGGTGGAGCAAAGACTAACGAGAAGGAGTCTGACCTGCAACCCGACTCGCTCTTCTGGATGCCTGAAAGCGGCATGGCCCATCTGGCCCTGCACTTCAAACCCGTGCCACTCGACACCAGGGAAATGGACTTTCTGGAAGGCTATTTCGACGGAGCCTTTAAGTTCTGGAATATCTGCGACTCTAAGGACAAAAAAGAAGTGGTGATTCCTGATGAGTGGAAGAACGTGCAGTACGCTCAAGACGAGACCCTGCCAGCCGCTAAGATTAATAAAGGTGTAGCCACCATCAAGGTGAAGATGCTGGGCTATAAGCCTGGCATGAATCTGGAGTTCTATGTGGGTGGCTTCAGACCGTTAGGCTTAAGGGAAGATTTTAGCAAAGAGTTTCGGTTTGCCGATGATGGTACCCTGAAAGCAGAAATTCCCCTCTGGCTGGCTCGTGAGGTGACGGTCGGTGTACAGGGAATGACATATTCCAATATCGTCATCGCCCCAGGCCAGGAGACTTCCATCCTGATGAAGGTCACCTCCGACCATCGCCCATTCCTGGCTTTCAAGGGTTACCTCGCCAAGACCAACATGGATCTTGTGACTGCTGATGACAATTTTGAGAGATATAAGGATGATTATAGCACCTATCCCAAAGTCAAAGCGTGTAAGACGTCGGCAGAGCGCCTGCAATGTCTGAAGGACATTTTCAACCAGCGCGTAGCCGATGCCAAGGCAGCAAAATATACCACAGCCGCGCAGGATTTGATCAATATGGACGCAGAAAGGAAATATGTGAGATGGTCACGCGACTTTGCCGTCATATATAGCCAGTATGTGGTGTCGGAAGACGGAACGGTTTATAGGGGCAATGAGCACTATTCGGATGATGTCGAGAAGAACAAGGATATGCTCACCCTTCCTGACGAAGAAATCTCTTATACTTGGAAGTACCTGAACGAGCCGGCATCTCCATGCAGTGCAGCGTTCTGGGATGAGAACTTGTTCAACTACGACCTGAACGCCTCTGAGAAGAACGCCTTCAACGTGGATCTTCATGGCATATCAAGTGCCTTGATATATGAAAGCATTGGCAAAGTATATCTGAGTCATCCAACTATTCATGAGGACTGTAAGAACGTTGTCCGTGAATATCAGGCCGAGCAGCAACGCATCGGCCAGCAGTTGGCTGCTCAGGAGCATGTCTTCTATCAGAAGTACGACGACGTGGCACCAGAGAACATCCTTCAGACCATTCTCGACAAGTATAAGGGCAAGGCGGTGCTCATCGACATTTGGGCCACATGGTGCGGTCCTTGTCGTGCTGGTCACAAGGCAATGGCACCTATGAAGGAAGAGATGAAAGGCCAGAACGTGCAGTTCGTCTATCTCACTCCACCCTCGTCGCCCTTGAACACCTGGCAGGAGATGCTCAAGGACATCGACGGCGATCACTACTATCTGACCAACGAACAGTACACCTACATCCTCGACAAGTACGAGTCGGACGGTATCCCCACTTACGCCATCTACAACACCAAGGGCGAACAGACTTTCAAGAACATCGGTTTCCCTGGTAATGATGTCATCCGCAAAGAATTAGAAGCGGCAAGTAAGTAGCGCGAACAAGCAAATCATTAAAAAATATACTTTTCAACTTAATAATTCTTCGTATTCTGCGTATTATAGATGTATGACACGCTCAGAATTCGAACATATCGCCGCGCAGTTGCGTCAGAAAGTGCTTAAAGTAGGCCTCGACTTCTTTGGAAACAGAGAGGATGCCGAGGATGTGGCTCAGGACGCGATGGTTCAACTGTGGCGCTACTGCGAACAGATAGACAGCGGACGCAACATTTCAGGACTGGCCGTGCGAGTGGCGAAGAACTGTTGTGTCTATCTCTATCGAAAACGACAGGCTGTTCAGCAGAGAAGTTATACTGAAATCGGACCTCGGGCCCTGCGTCATCCTGACACGTCAGACTCTCCGCAGGAACTCTTGGAGGCTGAGGATACACGACGGATGATGACTGAGGTGGTGGCACTATTGAAGCCCCGAGAACGGGAACTCTTCGATATGCGACAGATAGAGGGCCTGTCGGTAGACGACGTTTCTAAGCAGACCGGCATTCCCAAACCCTCTGTCGTAGCGATGGTCTCTGCAGCAAGAAAGAAAGTATTCACGGAACTAACAAGGAGGATGAAACAATGACGAACAAAAACATACAAAAACTGATTGACAAGTATCTCGCAGGCGAGACTTCGCCAGCGGAAGAGCAAAGGCTGGCTCTCGCGCTATCCCTGCATCAAGATCTGTCTGAGGAGTGGGAGAGCGTCCGTCTGATGCTGGGTGAACTAACGCTTGGCGAGGCGGAATACGATGCCATCCTCAAAGAGCGCAGTCACAAGCCTTCGGCTGTAATCATCGCCCTGCGTGTCATCTCGTCTGTCGCAGCCATCTACTTGGTGGGCCTGTTCTTCTATCTGCAACAGGAACCTGTTGCCAAGGTGGAGACTGCATATAATAATAAGGTGGAACAAAAACAACCTGCCCCACAGCCCGAATACTGCACGGAAGGAACACCCCGGGAAATCCTGATGTGCTATCTGGAACGCAGGCAGGCACAACCCGATACTTACAAACAATTAAAACGAATGAGCAATGAAAACAAATAGTTTCTTTGTAGGTCTGATAGCCGCAGTGCTGTTGACCTCATGTAATGCAGACGAATCCACGATGCTGACTGTCATCAACGAAGATGGCACATGTAGTCGGGAAATCTCCTTCCATCCTTCTCCCCAAGGCGCTATGGCTAAGGCAGACGAACCCATTGAAGACCAATGTCTCCACTTTGGGACAGACTGGAAACGCACTTGGTCTGTCGTAGGTGAGGATTCACTGCACCATGCAGTACCGATGACCCGAGAGCAGTGGGACAGTCTGCAACGCGCCTATCCCAAGCAAAACGTCGCCAGCAAAATCCTGCTGCATTGCAAACGCGATTATCAGTCGGTCGGCGAGATGAGCGACTCATTAACGCATTTGATCGAAAAACTGTTTGATGCAAAGAGTACGTTGGAGAAGCATTTCAAGTGGTTCTATACGGACTATGTCTTCGAAGAGACCTTTTCCCTGCTTGACTCCAAACAGTATTTCCCCATTCCTATCGAGGACTATCTCAGTGCCGATACGGCTTCCTATTGGTACACGGGTCTGCCTGACCTGACGAAGGGTCTCACTGGGGCGGAGCAGAAGGAGATGCTTGACGGTATTGAGGCGCAGGTCAGCCGATGGGTCAATGCCAATGCTTTCGCATACGTCTACGACTATATCGGTCAGGTCTATTATAAGGAACTGAAAAATCCTCCCGTCAGTCAAGAGCGGTTCCTGGCTCTGAGGGACACCCTCGTCAAACTGCCTGCCGTCCAGAATATGTCTGGAAATATGAGCGAGCAGATCAGTGGCTTCCTGAAGGACTACTATCATTCGGATGTGTATTCGAATCTGTCACTCTTTCACGACGATGAAAAACTGGTATGGGTGATGTACCAAAAGTATCGCGGGTACGAACTCCTGACCACGATGATGGCATACCATTACGACCTCGTGATGCCAGGCCGAGTACTCGATAGCGGCATAGGTACTGCCGAGGGCCATGTGATTCACTATAAGTTCTCCGCCGAGCGTCTCATTCCCCACGACTATATCATCACTGCCACCTCGCGCGTCACCAACATCTGGGCTTTCATCGTGACGTTCCTTATCATTCTTCTAGCCGTTGGAAGTTTCTTCTACCATCCCTTACGGTTGCTAAGACGTAGGGAATAGGGGTAAAGGAACGTTGTTTATAGGGGTAAAGTGCCGTTGGAACAGGGAGAAAGCCCGTTCCTTTCGAATCAGCAGCGGGCGTGTCTTTTATCAGCAGCGGCCGCTGCTGATATCGGCAGCGTACGGGGACATAATCAGCAGCGCCCGCTGCGTACCAATACAAAGGACTTGTGTGAATATTGGAACCATTATTTCTTTTGCTCTTTACTTTTCAGCAACCTTTTTCTCACCTCTCTTCCAATTGGCGTGGCTTTGATGGAATCGGGAATTGTTTCGTATTCTTTCCAAAGTCTCTCATACGAGAAATCAAATTGTCTTGATAGCACAAATGGGAGCAGATACTTGTTTGGATGATTACGGGCTGTCGAAAGACTGACAGAGTCCATTTCATTCTTTATTGAATCGGCTTTATTTTTATAATAATCTACACTGTCCGGACTACAAGATGAAATCTTTCTCACGTATTTCCCCAATTCAGTATAAAACTTGCCATCCATATCATACCAATACCAGTATGTGTTGAACAACTCTGAATCGGATGTGATTTTCATTTCATTTCTCAGTACGTTTTTTCCTGATGCACCTTCCCCTTTATAGAAAGTCAAGGTAACCCAATAGTTGGCATTGTCTAAAATGATACTCTGAGCAGGTCCACCAACTCCAAGGAAGCATTCTGTAGGATGATCAACATACCCTTCAATCTGGAATTTTCCGTCCTTAATGGGCACTTCTATCTTCTCAGAATTATCAAATAATAAAAATGCTGGTTCTCCATCCTTGACTCTAAGTATCTCTGGGCGATCATAATTGTCTATAACTCCGCTAATGACATACCCTTTCTTGCGCGTTGGTTTTAGATAGACTTCTATCTGTTTAGGCTCTTCGCCTTGTGTGATTTGAATTTCACCGAACCCTGTCTCATAGCCTTCGGCCTCTACCTTTATCTTATAATAGTCACGCTTGGGGACTGTACACACATAGCGGTAGAAGGGCTTGTCCTTCCAAGGGGTTTGTACTCTTGGTGTTCTGAAGTCTATGATATTACCTTCGCTGTCCAGCATCGTTATTTTGGCTGTGCTCAAGGATTTTTTGGTGTCTGCGTCATAAACCCATATTCCCAATTGGGCATATTTATCTTCCCAGAGTGCCTTAGACTCTTCTTCAGTCATCCAGTCGTATTTACCCCAGGAGTTGACTACCAGTCCAGGCATCTCACTGGTGGCATGTGTCAGATAGGTAATACTGTCCTCGTGAGTGACTCCGATAAATTCAGATAGTCCGTCAGGGAATGTATGGCAAGCATAATAATACTTGCATGTGTCCGGAATTAGAGTTCCAGAATTATGAAGCAAGCCGTTGACAGTTCCTTCTTCCCTGCCAGCCAGTTCCATATAGTCGCGGAAAGAACGGAAGATATGGGTATACTTATCGTCAATGCGTATCAGTTCATACTTCGTTTTTGAGCCGTTTGCCGGTGCAGGATTGGTAAGGTAAATGGCAGCACTTCCCGATATGTATCTTCTAAATTCGAATTTCACCTGCACATTACAGTTGCTAATAATGCTTGTACCATAGAAATCATCGCGGAGTTTTCGCCAGAGCGATAAAGACTCATCGGTAGCAGTAGTCTTGGCTGTACTTTTCAAATTGTCGTTGCTACTCTGTATCAATACAAGTAGATTCCGGTCGTATTTTAGAAAGACGTATGCTGACGTGTCATTTCCCTCAGGGTGGAGTTTTGCGATATAACGCCCTCTGAGAGAGGTCCCGTCATCTATCCGTTCACTATACTGCTGAAGTTGAGGGAAATGGGACAACTCCCCAATGATATGGGCTATCACCATACGCAGTTTTTCATCACTGCCACTGACGGGAGCAGATACTTGCCGATAACTCGTTGTGTAAATACACTTACCGTCGTAGTATCGGTTCACATACTTTATCAGACTGTCTGCGCAGATTCGATAACTTGGAGTTGGCAACTGGTGTATTACCTCATTTTGTGCATCGAAGATGCTGTCTGTAATCACACGATAGTTCTGGGCCTGCATAAGATTCAGAAACAGTAGGCAGAGAACCATGAGGGATATTGTTTTCTTTTTCATTTTAATTCTTGTTTTGAGG
>CAJODF010000070.1 GCA_905233555.1 uncultured Prevotella sp.
GGTACCTCCTCTCTTTAAACGTTTCGAGATATTGCGCTCCACCACGAAGTGGTCGATGGTGGGAGCAAACATATTACCAAAGAAGATGGCGAGCATCATGCCCTCCGGATAGCCGGCATTCATCACACGGATGATGATAGCCATCGCACCAATCAGGAAACCGTAGATATACTGACCCGTAGTAGTGCGGCAAGATGTCACGGGATCGGTAGCCATAAACACGGCACCGAAGGCAAAGCCACCCATCACAAAGTGATGCCACCAAGTCATGCCCTGACCAGTCTGCTCGAACAGCAGAGCAAAAGCGATACCTCCAACGAACACGCTGAGCATGGTGCGCCATGAGGCAATGCCCGTCCACAGCAGGATAACAGCACCGATAGCGATAGCTACGAGCGATGTCTCACCGATAGAGCCAGGGATGAATCCGAGGGCCATATCGAGGATAGAGGCATCGGGCGTGACACCCTGTGCCAGCTGTCCAAGCGGTGTAGCAGCGGTGAAGCCGTCGGGTAACGTATTACCCAGTCCGAAGATGCTGTCCTGTGCCACCCAGACTTGATCGCCTGTCATCTTGGCGGGATAGGCGAAGAACAGGAACATACGTGCTGCGATGGCGGGGTTGAAGATGTTCATACCCGTGCCACCGAAGATCTCCTTACAGAAGATCACTGAAAAGGCGCAGGCGAGAGCCAGCATCCACAGCGGACAGCCGATAGGGATAATCAGCGGGATGATGATACCCGAGACGAGGTAACCCTCCTGGATCTCCTCACCCTTCCACTGG
Source organism: uncultured Prevotella sp. (assembly GCA_905233555.1). Taxonomy (GTDB): domain Bacteria; phylum Bacteroidota; class Bacteroidia; order Bacteroidales; family Bacteroidaceae; genus Prevotella. Next base: position 788 of record CAJODF010000070.1, read on the forward strand.
GCCCAGGCAAACTCTATTCCCAGACCAACGATGTAACTCACCAGAATCTTTGGCAGTACGGCGAGGAAGCCGTAGAAGAATATCTCGAAGAAGCCTGCTGTTGCCAGTGTGCCTGCAGCGAGATAGTTCTGATAGCCGATATTATACATACCAAACAGCATGGCTGGCATCAGGGCGATAACCACCATACTCATAATGCGCTTCGAGTCGATGGCATCGTGAATATTCACACCACCTGCCTTCGCCGTGTCGTTAGGCACATAGAGGAAGGTCTCAAAGCCGTCGAACACAGAGCGGAAGGCATGTAACTTGCCACCCTCCTCAAAGTTCGGCTTGATCTTATTGAGATAATTTCTTAATGCTGACATAGTTATGCGTTCTCTTTACGTAAAATATTCAGTCCTTCACGCACGATGCGCTGCAACTCGAGTTTCGATGAATCGACGAATTCTGCCAGAGCGAAATCCTCGGGAGAAACCTCGTAGATACCCAGCGCCTCCTGACGGTCGATATCGCCGGCGATAATCGCCTTGATGAGGTATTCGCCGTAGATGTCCATCGGCAGCACCTTGTCGTACTCACCACTCATAATCATGTGGCGCTCCCCACCCTTCACACGGGCATCGAGTGCATACTGTTTCTTGCCACAGAGCCAAGAGAAGTAACTGCGGTTCACGGAGAACTGCTTGAAACGAGGCAGGATCCATCCCAACATCTCGTCAGCATCGTTACCCTCGGGAATCACGGTAATCTCAGAGGTGTGAGCCCCTAAAAAACCATCCTTCGTGGTGGGTTTGCCTGTCAGTACATTGCCGTTGATGATACGCACACTCTTCGAAGCATCATAACTGTTGCTCAAAAGTGTAGAGAGTTCCTCGCCTACCAGCATATCCACGTAGGCTGGACTCGTAATCTCACTGCCACAGAGGGCTACGGTACGCTTCAGATCGACCTTACCGGCATTGAAGAGGCGTCCGATAAACAGCACGACGGTAGGATCACCAATGGTCCAGACCACCTCACCCTTGTTTACTGGGGCGATGTTGTTCACTTGCACACCGACATTGCCTGCAGGGCACTTGCCATCGAAGACATTCACCTCGACATCCTTCATACCCTCCAATGCAGAGCCGACGCCTACGCCGAGATAGGTCTTTGCTATCTTCGACAGTGCCGTCAGACCCGTCTGAAAGTCCTGTTCCTGACCCTGTACCTCATACTCGAAATCGGCAGCCAGCGGCTTGTCGCGCAGGGCAGATACGAAAATTGCCCTCGGCTTCACACTCGGATTGGTAGAAACAGCGTAGGGCAACTGGTTGATGTATCCGAAGATACCTGCCTCTAACAGCGCATTAATGACTTGCTCATCCCCAAGTTTGCTGACGTCTTTCTTGCCGAAGTCCACGAACTCCTGCTGCGCGTCGGCATCCACCTTGATGCAGAGCACTTTCCTGCGTTCACCACGCACCACCTCGCGGACTGTGCCGCTAACGGGCGAGGCAAACTTGACTTCGGGATACTGTTTGTTGACAAACAGCGCATCCCCGGCCTTGACTTTATCTCCTTCCTTGACGACGACTTTCGGAGTGACACCCTCGAAATCATCCGGCACCAGTGCAAACTTGCCGTTGGATTTCAGTTGGATCTTCTTCTCCTCAGCCTTGCCCTGAAGGTTAATGTCCAAGCCTTTCTGCAACTTAATTACATTTGCCATTTATAGTAATGTTTGATTGAATAGTTTCGTCGAACGGATGCAAAATTACTAAAAATTATGGATATACAGCGATTTTCTGAAAGAAAAATGAAGAAATCACAATTATTTATCGTAATTTTGCGGAAAAATACGAGCGTTTTATCGAGTGAAGTTGCTGAAGTATATCGTCAACATCGTTGTGTGGAGTCTCCTGGCCCTGTACGTGATAGTCATGCTCTTCACCCATATTCCGGCCTGTCAGGCCTACCTCGGAAAGCATACTGCACAGGCCATCGGAGAGAAATTAGGTACCAAAGTTTCCGTCGGACGGGTGGATCTGGGATTCCTCAACCGTATCATCATCGACGACGTACTGATCTACGACCAGCAGCAACGGATGATGTTGAGTGTGGCACGTCTGTCGGCCCGTGTTGACGTCCTGCCCCTGACACAAGGGCGGATATCCATCTCGTCGGCACAACTCTTCAGTGCCCATGCCCGGATCACCAAGAAAGACTCCCTCTCGAAGCCTAACTTCCAGTTCGTCCTCGACTCGTTAGCCTCGAAGGATACCACAAGTCACACCCCACTCGACCTGCACGTCAACTCCTTTATACTCAGGAACTCCAGTGTCAAGTACGACCAGATGGATGCGTCCCAGACCGAAGGGAAGTTCAACCCCCAGCACATGTATTTCAACAAGATCAGTGCCTACGTGACGTTGAAGACCCTGACCGACGACTCCCTCGATATCAATATCCGACGCCTGACACTCAAAGAACAGGCAGGACTCGATATCAACAAACTCACGCTGAAACTACAGGCCGGCAGAACAGGCGCCAGTCTCAGAGACCTACGATTGGAGATGCCTTCCACACAGGTACAGATAGACACCATCGACGCCTCCTACCAGTTCGCTGCCGACACCCTGAACATGGCTACACTGGTCTATCAAGGTGCTATCATGAATACTTTCGTAACTCCCTCAGACCTAAAGTGTTTCCATACACCGTTAAAGAATATCCAGAAGGCTATCCACTTGGAAACTTCCTTCCACGGAGAGGGTTCAAAACTAACCGTCCCGCAGATACAAATCTATACCGACGCCAAGGATATCAACCTGCTGGCGAACGGCTGGATAGACTACTCGAAAGCCCGTCCCTCATGGGAGGCCAAAGTAGATGAACTGAACCTGTCGGAGAGCATTATCGACTTCCTGCAGAAGAACATCGGCGGCATACCGGAACAGGCAAGACGTATCGGCGACCTCCGCCTGAATGGTATCATGGGCGGCACCTCTGACGGCGGCATCAATGCAAAGACGAACCTCCTCACCGACATTGGACAGGTCAGACTCAACCTGGCGATGACTGGCGACAAGAAGTTCCAGGGAATCATCGACACACAGGACATGAACCTCCGCCAACTGCTTAACGACGGGAAATTCGGCAAACTGACTGCCAGCGTCAAACTGGATGGAATCCTCACCCCGCAGCGCCCCACCGTCAACGCACAGGGGGTCATCACGGAATTCGCCTACAACGACTACCCCTTCAGTCATATCGGTATCAACGGCTCCTACTCCGCCAAAGGCATCTCCGGCTTCCTCAGCATCGAAGACCCGAACCTGACAGCTCAACTGGAAGGCGCCGTCGATAACCTCACCGGAAACAGAGGTACACACAAGATAGACCTGCACGGCACCATCAACCATCTGAATCCCCAGAACCTGAAACTGACAGACCGGTGGAAAGATGCCATCTTCGCCGCAAAGATCGATGCCGACTTCACCGCCAAGACCCTGAACGATGCACAAGGTACCCTGCAAATCAGCGACTTCTCGATGACAGACCATGAGGGCGACGTTTATCAACTCGACAACCTACTCATCACCTCCGGCTTCAGAGACCAACTGCACTACGTCACACTCGACAGCGACTTTGCCAAGGCAGAACTCAGGGGCGATTTCGAATACAGTACCCTGCCCCAAAGCCTGACCAACTTCATCGGTTCGGCCCTGCCTACCCTGCCAGGACTACCCCCCATCTCCAAGAAAGCCAACAACAACTTCGCCCTCCGACTGCAAGTCAACAAATCCGACTGGCTGCAACGGCTCCTGGGCATCGACCTGAACTTCAGTCAGCCCTTCACGCTGAATGCACGTATCAACGACCCGAGTCACACAGTGAACCTGGAGAGTCAGATACCCGACTTCACTTATAACGGCGCCAGATACACCGACGGCACACTGCTGATTGCCGCCCCGACAGATACCATCCGAGGCTACCTCGCCATCAACAAGATTATGGACAACGGACAGGCGCTGAACATCGGACTCAGAGCCGATGCCGCCAACAACCTCCTGAATACCGCCGTCACATGGGACAACAGACACAACGAGGGGAAGTTCAGCGGCAACCTGAACCTCACGACGAGTCTCTACCGCAACATGGAGAACCAGCCGGAAGCGCATATCCGCATACAGCCCTCGCACATCATCCTCAACGACTCCACCTGGAACGTGGAACCCTCCGACATCTACTATTCCACCGACAATCTCGTCGTGCAACAATTTACGGTACACAACGGACAGCAGCATATCATCGTCGATGGAAAGGCCACACCGTACAGCACAGACTCGCTGTCGATCGACCTCAACGAGGTGGAAGTTGCTTACATCCTCAACCTCGTCAACTTCCACTCCGTCGAGTTCAGCGGCGAAGCCTCGGGTACAGCCACCGTCATGGCACCATTCGGCAGTTTCATGGCAAATGCAGACCTCACCGTCGATAACTTCAAATTCGAGAAGGGACGCATGGGTGTACTCTATGCCAAGGCCTCGTGGAACAAGGAACGGGAACAAATAGATATCGATGCCGTCGCCGACGACGGTCCCGAGGCACAGACCATCATCAAGGGCTACGTATCACCCACCAACAACACCATCGACCTGGGCTTCCGTGCAGAAGGCACTTACATCGAGTTCATGCACAACTTCACCAACACCTTCCTGTCGTCGATAACAGGTCATGCCAACGGTGCCGTGAGACTCGCCGGTACCCTCGACAACATGAACCTCACCGGACAACTGGTCATCGACGAGGGAAAAGCCACGGTGACAGCCCTCAACACCACCTATACCCTCCGCAACGACACTGTCATCCTCATCCCCAACGAGATCGAACTTCACCGCATGCCTGTCTATGATGAATACGGCAACCAGGCCACCCTCAGCGGCGGCATCCACCATAAGAGCCTGACCCGTCTGACCTTCGACCTGTTCGTAGAGACAGACAATCTGCTGGCCTACGACTTCAGGGACTTCGGCGAATCGACCTTCTACGGCACCGTCTATGCCTCCGGTGACGTCACCATCAAGGGCCGACCCGGCGAGGTAACCATCGACTGCAACGTCACCCCGCAGAAGAACTCCGTCTTCGTCTATAACGCCTCCTCGCCCGATGCCATCTCCAACCAGGAATTCATCCAATGGGGGTCTGGAAGTGAAAAGTTAAAAGTGAATAGTGAAAAGTTGATTCCCCAGAATGGGGCAGTAGATATTCCCACCGACATCTTCATCAACTTCCTCATCAACTGCACACCCGAATCTACCCTGCGTCTGCTGATGGATGCGAACACCAACGACTACATCACCTTGAACGGCAACGGCACCATCCGCGCCACATTCCACAATAAGGGCTCCTTCAACATGTTCGGCACCTACACCGTCGATCACGGCACCTACGGCGTCACCATCCAGAACATCATCAAGAAGAATTTTACTTTTAATCCCGGCGGTACCATCATCTTCGGCGGCGACCCGTATAATGCCGCCCTCAACCTGCAGGCCGTCTATACCGTCAACGGCGTCTCGCTCTCAGACCTGAATATCGGCAATTCCTTTGCCTCCAACACCATCCGCGTGAACTGCCTCATGAACATCGGCGGACAGCCCAATGCGCCGCAGGTGGATTTCGACCTGGAGATGCCTACCGTCAATGCTGAAGAACAACAGATGGTGCGCTCCATCATCAACGGACAGCAGGAGATGAACCAGCAGGTGCTCTACTTGCTCGGTATCGGACGTTTCTACAATCAGGGACAGAACAACGCCGAAGCCGGACAAACTGGCCAGACCTCACTCGCCATGCAGAGTTTCCTCTCAGGTACCCTCTCCACACAGATCAACAGTCTGCTGAGCACCGTCATCAAAAACGATAACTGGAACTTCGGTGCCAACATCTCCACCGGCAACGAGGGCTGGCACAATGCCGAATACGAAGGACTCATCAGTGGACGTATGCTCAACAACCGCCTGCTCATCAATGGACAGTTCGGCTACCGCGACAATGCCACACGGGCCACACCCTCGTTCATCGGCGACTTCGACATCCAGTACCTGCTCTACCCCAACGGCAACCTGGCGCTGAAGGTCTATAACCAGACCAACGACCGCTATTTCACCAAGTCGTCGCTGAACACGCAGGGCATCGGCCTGATTATGAAGAAAGACTTCAACGGCCTGCACGACCTCTTCTCAACCAAGAAGAAAAAGAAAAAGAAAGAGGCTTCCCGCTGATTCGGGAAGCCCCTTGACACTTATCTCAACCTGAGTCCGTCGCCCACACGGATATTGTAGTCGGGACTCAACTTGTTCATCTTATACAGATTCTTCAGACGGATACCGTACTTCTGCGCAATCGAGTACATCGACTCACCCTGGCGCACATAGTGCAAACGACCTTTATAGTCTTTCGGCGCCTTGGTCTGCTTCTTCTTCAGCCAGATGATCTCGCCATCCGTCAGCGGGTCACGCTTGTCGCGCTCATTATACTTGGCAATCTTGCGGTAACTGATACCCACCTCATCGCCAATCGACTTGAAAGTATCCCCACGGCGGGCAATCAGGTAGTAGTTCTTATTGAAGATTTTGATGGGATGCAGCGCAGCACCGTTGGCAGTATGATCCTTCGCATGCTGGGCCATGAACTTGTCGTAGCCCTTGGCCGTATCATACTCGTAGAGTTTATACAACTGGATAATCTCAATCAGTTTCTGGGCATACTGCGGGTTAGTGGCATAGCCGGCAGCCTTCAGACCCTTGGCCCAACCCTTATAGTCGGTGGTCTTCAACTGGAAGAGCGAGGCATAGCGCCGACTGCTGGACAGGAATTTCGAATGATCCTCATACGACTCATAGGCCGACGAGTAGGCCCGGAAGCACTCGTTGCGAGCATCATCGTCGTGATAGACCTTCCGGCCATCCCACCCGTTACACTTGATGCCGAAATGGTTGTTACCCTTCATGGCGAGTTCACTCTTCCCCGCCCCACTCTCGAAGAGTCCCTGGGCCAAGGTTATCGAAGCAGGAATCTTATAACGCTGCATCTGCTCGATAGCAATATCCTTGTACTGGTCGATATACTGCTGATACTGCTGATTCCACCGTACCTGGGCGGGAGAAGTGAGAAGTGAAAAGTGAAAAGTGAAAAGTATAATGAGATATTTCTTCATGTTCAATGCGATTTTGCTGCAAAGTTACAAAATAATGCTGAAATAGAAAAGCATTTTTCGTAGATTAACGCAGATAAGCCCATAAATAAAGGCAAATGAGTGCAATTTGAGTAACTTTCGCCAAGGGG
>CAJODF010000071.1 GCA_905233555.1 uncultured Prevotella sp.
GCAGTTGGCGCGTGAGGAGATTATCTACAACAAGCGCGGACTGGGCTACTTCGTGACGAAAGGGGCGAAGAAGCAGATCCTGAAGGCCCGTAAGAAGGAGTTTATGAAGGAGCGCCTGCCGGAACTCTTCCGCCAGATGGCGCTACTCGATATCACGTTAGAAGATGTTAAAGTCGCCTACGAGATACAACAAAAGGCATAGTTTCTGCGTATAATAGGTAAAACAAAGGTATGAATCAACCGTATATCCTGTTTCTGCTTACCATCGCATTGATGTGTCCGTCAGGCAATGTTGCTGCACAGAACAATGACAGACGTGTCGTATCGGGTCGCATCGTTGAGGCGTTTACCCATGAGGTGATACCCAATGTGTCCGTCTGTCTGCTGTCGGCTGCTGACAGTACGGTGATAGAGACCTATCAGCCCGTGGGCGGCGACACGTTGCTGCTGAATCGTTTCGGCTTCTTCCAGTTGCCTGTCAAGCAGAAGGGAAAGTACCTCATCCGCACCTCTTGCATCGGTTTCAAGACGACCTACACGCCATTCGAGGTAAAATACAAGCGTGAGGGCGATGTCGATGTGGGTCGTATAGAAATGGGACGTGAGTCGATGATGCTGGGTGAGGTTACTGTTACGGGTACGAAAATCAAAATGGTGATGCGTGGCGACACCGTTGTCTATAATGCCGACGCCTTCAACCTGGCTGAAGGTTCGATGCTCGACGCCCTGATACGCCAATTGCCTGGAGCCGAACTGAACAAGGACGGCGAGATCAAGGTGAACGGCAAGAAGATTGACAACCTGTTGGTCGATGGGCGTGACTTCTTCGAAGGCGATCCGAAGGCAGCACTTGAGAACCTGCCCGCCTACACAGTGAACAAAATCAAGGTGTTCGACCGCGAGGGTAAACTCACAGAGATGGCTGGTCGCGACATGAACGATAAGAGTTACGTGATGGATGTCAAACTGAAGAAGCAGTATGCCGTCAGTACCTATGGAAACATTGAGGCCGGCGCAGGAACCGAAGACCGTTATGGGTTACGACTCATGGTCAGCAGAAGAGCAGGCATGCACCAGTTGTCGCTGAACGCCAATCTGAACAATCTCAACGACCAGAGCAGTCGTATGTTCATGAACGGTGGTGGAGCGGCATATTACGAACCGATGGCAGCACAGGGTGTTCAGACCACCCGCACCGCCAATATCGGCTATAGTTATGGTGGTTGGGAAGACAAGTTCTCTGCAGGCATCAGCGTCAACGGCTATCATAATAATAACCATACGGATACGTGGACTTCGAGCCAGACCTATCTCGCTGGTGGTGACACCTATGCACGCTCGGCCAACTACAATCGTAGCCGTTCGAAGGGCTTCAGTAGCGACGGTCACCTCAGTTGGTCGCCTAAGCAACTGCTCACGATGTTCAATTACAGTATCATTTATTCATCGGGCAACAATTGGGGCAGCAACCGTTCAGCACAATTTGATGCAGACCCTGCAGAATATGGCGATTTGTTAGACGACCTCTTCCTCCATCCTGACAAATACCGTCAACTGACGTTGAACCGTCGTGAGACACAGAGTCAGGGTGATAACGAGAACCTACGGATTAGCGGTAATGTACAGACCCACGTCAAGTTGTGGGCAGATGTTGTGTCGCTACAGGCAGATGTCAACTACAACCGTATATCGTCGAACCGTTACGAACGACAGGACCTGAACTATATGAAGATACAGGGACAGCGCGACTTCCGTAATAACTATACCGATGCACCCTCGAAAAATTGGGACATATCGCTCAGTGCCAACTATAACGTGGGGTTGGGTCGTCACAACCTGCGCTTGGGCTATGCGTACAGTCATGCCTACAACGATAACGAGAATTCACTCTATCGTCTGGACAGACTGCCTGGGCGCGACTCTACGCTCATCGATCTGCTGCCATCCACTGCTGAAGCCTTGCGCAGCGTGCTCGACAACCTCAATAGTTACAACTACACCCGCCACGACAATACTCAGCAATTGGGTGCTTCACTTACGCTGGCACCACGTTTCTTGGGAAATGGCAACATTTTCGTGTCGTTGCCGCTTCAACAAGTACACAAGCAGTTGGACTATTTCCGCGAGAGCCAGCAACACCTTACGCAGAGCCATTGGATGCTGAATCCCAGCCTGCAGGTGATGTATTCTCCGAAGCATGAGGGAGGAGCCGTCTTTGTTGGCCTGGACGAGAATCAGCCCACCATCATGCAGATCATGATGAACGCATCCTACCAGACCAGCGTGCCTGACATCATGACACTCGTCAGTTACGTTGATAGTAGCGATCCGCTGAACGTCAGTTATTCAAACCCTGACCTACACAAGACGCATACGCTGAACCTCAGCAGCAACTTCATCCTTATAGGAGGTCCTAAGATACGGACCATTAGTACTAGTCTCAGGTATAGTCGCATTTATAACGCTGTAGCCACCAGTATGGTCTATGACAAGACCAGTGGCCGCACCACCACCAAGCCCGTCAACGTTGATGGCAACTGGAACTTAAGTGTTGACTTCAACTACGGACAAACCCTCGACAAGAAAAAGCATCTCCGCTTCGAGAATAATATGGGCTTTACCTACAACCACAGCGTGGATCTGAACAGTGTGGCTGGTAGCACCGCCAGTGCTGAGAGCATCGTCCATAACACAAGTCTTACCGACCATCTGACAGCCAACTACCAGATACCCGCAGGCGAGGGTAGGGGGAATCATGAATTGAGCCTCAGTATCAGCGGGTCGCTGAACCACGTTACTAGCAGTCGTGAAGACTTTCAGCGTATCAATGCTGGCAACTTCACTTACGGACTCTCAGCACTCGTGCAGTTGCCTTGGAAGTTACAGTTGTCAACCAGCATCGTCAACTACTGTCGCCGTGGTTACAGTGATCCTCAGATGAACCGCGACGAACTGATATGGGGTGCCAAACTCAGTCGTCAGTTGCTGAAGAACACTCTCACCGTCAGCATCGAAGGCTTTGATTTGTTAGGAAAACTCAGCAACAGACAGTACAACATCAACGAACAGGGGCGCACAGAGACCTATACCAACGTCGTGTCCCAATACGGACTGCTGAAACTGACGTATCAATTCCGGAAGTTCCCCAAAGGCAAGAAGAATCCCGATCCGTATTTCTTCTGACGGATTTAAGTTTTTTTAGTTTACAGTTATGCAACTTTTCATATATATTGAGCGTCTAACAAACAGAAAAAAGACAAAAACAACCCTAAATGATACACTTACAAGACATTAACAAGACCTATTTCGGGGCGCAGCCGCTCCATGTGCTGAAAGGTATCTCGCTCGACATTGCCAAAGGCGAGTTCGTGAGCATCATGGGAGCCTCGGGTTCTGGCAAGAGTACCTTATTAAATATATTAGGTATCCTCGACAACTACGACTCAGGCACCTACGAACTGGCTGGCGTTCCCATCTGGAACCTCTCAGAGCGCAAGGCGGCTGACTACCGTAACCGGATGATAGGTTTTATTTTCCAGTCATTTAATCTCATCTCTTTCAAAACCGCCGTGGAAAACGTTGAGTTGCCATTATTTTACCAGGGGGTAAGCCGCAAGAAGCGCCACCAGATGGCTCTGGAGTACCTGGAGCGTCTGGGGTTGCTCGACTGGGCGGAACACTATCCCAATGAACTGTCGGGAGGACAGAAGCAACGCGTAGCAATTGCCAGAGCACTCATCACCCGTCCACAGATCATCCTGGCCGACGAGCCTACGGGCGCACTCGACTCGAAGACATCGGTGGAGGTGATGCAGTTGCTCAAGCAATTGAACCAGGACGAGGGTATGACCATCGTGGTGGTGACGCACGAGAGTGGTGTGGCGAACGAGACGAACAAGATATCAAGGACGGCATCATCGGCCAGATCGAGGAGAACCTGAACCATAATGCCAGCCCCTTCGGTAGCGGCGGAATCATGAAATAGATTATGCGAGATATAATTACAGAAATATGGCAGACGGCACAGCGGAATAAACTCCGTACGACGCTCACGGGCTTTGCGGTGGCATGGGGTATCTTCATGCTCATCGTGCTGTTGGGTGCCGGCAACGGACTTATCAACGCCAACCTCGACCAGAGCAGCCGTTTCCTGTCGTCGTCGATGGTGGTCTTCGGCGGTGAGACCTCGAAACCTTATCAAGGTTTGAAGGAGGGCCGCTGGGTGAGATTGCAGACGCGTGATATCGCCACGACGGAGGCAGGCTTCAAGAAAAATATCGACGAGGTGGGTGCGCAGTATCGCACCTCAGGTACCATCAGTCTTGGCGAGCAGTATCTCTCCACTTCCGTCTGTGGTGTGTATCCCAACCATACGAAGATCGACAAGGTGGAGATGCTCTACGGGCGCTACATCAACGATATCGACGTGAAGGAGAGCCGTAAGGTGCTTGTGATGAGTAACAAGCAGGCGCAGGAACTCCTCGGTGGCGGCAGACAGGATGTCAGTCGGCTCATTGGCTGCTTCGTGAAGTTGGGTAATTTCGCCTTCAAGGTGGTGGGTATCTACAAGGAGCAGGAGAACGGACGAGCTGATATCTTCTCCAGTTATTCGGCCATCAAGCGCATCTACGGTGCCAGGACCGACGATGCAGGGCGCATCGAGTTTACCTTCCATGGACTGCCGACGGAGAAGGCCAACGAGAATTTCGAGAAGGCCTATCGTCAGCGTCTTAATGCCAACCACCAGGCGCATCCTGAGGACGAGAGCGCCATCTATCTTTGGAACCGCTACACGCAGAACCTGCAGATGGAGCAGGGTATAGGCATCATCCGTACGGCCCTTTGGATTGTGGGACTCTTTACGTTGCTTTCTGGTATCGTGGGTGTGAGCAATATCATGCTCATCACCGTGAAGGAGCGTACGCACGAGTTCGGTATCCGTAAGGCTATTGGTGCGAAGCCCTGGAGCATCCTGAAACTGATTATCATCGAGAGTGTAATCATCACCACGTTCTTTGGTTATATAGGTATGGTGTTAGGCGTGTGCGCGAATGAGTATATGGACGCTACGCTGGGACACGAGACGATTGATACGGGACTGTTCAAGGCCACGATGTTCCTCGACCCCACGGTGGGACTGGATGTGTGTTTCGAGGCCACGATGGTGATGGTGATTGCTGGTACCATCGCAGGACTAATCCCAGCCTATAAAGCAAGTAGAATACGCCCCATCGAGGCACTTAGAGCAGATTGATTATGAGAATAGATATAGATTCATACAGAGAGATACTCGACACGCTGACGCGCAATAAGTCGCGCTCGTTCCTGACGGGCTTCGGCGTGTTCTGGGGCGTCTTCATGCTCGTGGCGCTGATTGGCGGCGGACAGGGACTGAAGGAAATGCTGCAAGAGAATTTCGCAGGCTTCGCCACCAACTCTGCGATGGTCTGGGCACAGCCCACCTCGAAGGCCTATAAGGGTTTCCGCAAGGGTCGCTACTGGCATATGGACTATCGGGATGTGGAGCGCATCAAGCGCCGCGTGCCTGAGTTGGATGTGGTGACGCCGCTGCTCTTCTCGAATGGCGGCTATGCCTACTACGGCGACCGTAAGGCGCAGATTGGTGTCAACGGCGCTCTGCCCGACTACCAGTATGTGAACGAGCCGAAGATGTTCTACGGCCGATATATCAACGAGGCCGATATCAAGGATCACCGTAAGGTGTGCGTCATCCAGAAGAAGACCTACAAGGAACTGTTCCCTGGAGGTGGCGATCCCTGTGGCAAGAGCATCCGCATCGACTCGATCTACTATCAGATTGTGGGTGTGGATTATAATACATCCGAGGCCATCAGTTTCGGCGGTGAGGCAGGCACAAACGTGATCCTGCCGTTGACGCTGATGCAGCAGGCCTATAATCGTGGCAACTCCGTCGATTTGATTGCTGTGACGGGTAAGAAGGGTGTGGTGATGTCGAGTCTGACGGATCGTATCCGTGAGACGGTTGCCAGAGCACATTTCATCGATCCTACTGACGAACGGGGTGCGATGGTGTTTAATACCGAGGTGCTCTTCCAGTTGCTCGACAATCTGTTTAAGGGTGTCAACTTCCTCATCTGGCTCGTGGGTCTCGGAACGCTGTTGGCAGGCAGTATCGGTGTATCGAATATCATGATGGTCACCGTGCGTGAGCGTACGACGGAGATAGGTATCCGCCGTGCCATTGGTGCTACGCCGACCAACATCCTGAGTCAGATTATCAGCGAGAGTATCGTGCTGACGCTGGTGGCGGGCATGAGTGGTATCCTGTTTGGCGTGTTGATCCTGCACATGCTGGAACTCGCGAATACGGAGGACGGTATCCTCGCTGCCCACTTCCAGGTGGGCTTCTGGACAGCCATCTTCGCTGCTTTCGTGGTGAGTGTGATGGGAGTTCTCGCTGGCCTCGCGCCTGCCGCCAGAGCCATGAGCATCAAACCCGTAGATGCAATGAGAGACGAGTAAAGGTAAGAAAGTAAAAGGGTAAAAAGGTAAAAAAATTGTAATTATGAAAAAGTACAGTAAACTGATTATCGCAGCGATTATCGCGCTGATTTTCATCGGAACCTTCGTGTTCCTGTGGCAGAAGAGCCAACCAAAGGAAGTGGTCTATAACGAGTTCACTCCGAAGACGGAGGATATCCAGAAGACGACTATCATCACTGGTAAGATTGAACCTCGTAACGAGGTCAACGTCAAACCGCAGATCTCTGGTATCATCTCCGAAATCTACAAGGAGCCAGGTGATTATGTGAATGCAGGCGATGTGATTGCGAAGGTGAAGGTGATTCCTGATATGAGTCAACTTAGTTCTGCAGAGATGCGTGTGCGTCTGGCAGAAATAAACCTGAAGCAGGCTGAGACCGACTTCAAGCGTACGGAGAACCTGCACGATCAGAAACTTGTCAGCGACGACGAGTTCGACAAGGGCCGTATTGCCCTCCAGCAGGCAAAGCACGAAAGGACGGCAGCGCAGGATGCTTTGGAGGTGGTGCGCGACGGTGTCTCGAAGTCGAATGCTAAGGCATCATCTACGCTGATTCGTTCGACGATCTCTGGTGTCATTCTCGACATTCCCGTCAAGGTGGGTAACTCGGTCATCTTGAGTAATACCTTCAACGATGGTACTACGATTGCGAGCGTTGCCAATATGAACGATCTGATCTTCCGTGGGAACATCGACGAGACGGAGGTGGGACAGTTGGTAAGCGGCATGCCGATGAAGATCACCATCGGTGCGCTGCAGGACCTGAAGTTCGACGCTGCGCTGGAGTATATCTCGCCTAAAGCCGTCGAGTCGAATGGTGCTAACCAGTTCGAGATCAAGGCTGCCGTGAAACTCGCAGAAGGCGGCAAGATCCGTTCGGGCTACAGTGCCAACGCAGAGATCGTGCTCGCCTCAGCCGAGAAGGTGCTGAGTGTGCCAGAGAGTGCGATTGAGTTCAGTGGCGACTCTACCTTCGTCTATGTCATCAAGGGTGAGGGGCCGCAGAAGACTTACGAGCGTACGGCAGTGACCACTGGTCTCTCCGACGGTGTGAACATCGAGATCAAGAAGGGTATCACCGCCAAGGACAAGGTGCGTGGCCCGCAGATCATAGCAGACGACGATGAGAAGTGATAAGTGAAAAGTGATAAGTGAAAAGTGAAAAGATTATGAATACGATAAAAAGATTATTAAAGGGAAAAGGTTTGGTGATAGGTGTTTCACTTTTTCACCTCTTCACCTTTTCACCTTTAAGTGCGCAGCAGCGCTTGTGGAGCCTGCGCGAGTGCTGCGACTATGCCGTAGAGCATAACATCAGCATCAAGCAGCAGCAGAATCAGTGCCGCCAGCAGGAAATCCAACTCTCCACAGCGAAGAACTCACGCCTGCCGGATCTCAGCGGTAGTGTAGGACAGAACTTCAGTTTCGGACGTGGTCTGACGGCAGAGAACACCTATTCGAACACGAATACCAGTTCGACCTCGTTCAATCTCAGCACTTCTGTACCCATTTTTACGGGCTTCAAGATTCCCAATCAGATCAAGTTGAACCAACTGAACCTTGAGGCTGCTACTGCCACTCTGGAGAAGGCGAAGAACGATATCCGTATGCAGGTGGCGCAGGCTTACGTGCAGATTCTCTACGATATGGAGATTTCAGAGGTGGCCCATCGTCAGATTGCCATCGACTCTGCGCAGGTGGCTCGTCTGCAGGCATTTGTGAATAACGGCAAGGCCAGCGAGGCTGAACTCTCTCAGCAGCGTTCCACCCTCGCCAACAGTCGTCTGACGGCTACGCAGGCCGACAATAATACCCGTCTGGCTTTGCTCACACTGACGCAACTCCTCGAACTTCCTACGCCTGAGGGTTTCAATATTGTCAAACCGAATCTGGATGACTTAGCCGTCTTGGGCACCTTGGGGTCTGCTGGGATGCTTCCCACGCCCGATCAAATCTACGCTGATGCGCTGGGTGTGAAGCCCGAAATCGTCGCTCAGCAACTGAAACTGAAAGGTACGGAGCATAGCATCAAGATTGCGCAGGCAGGCTATTATCCCACGCTCTCGTTTAGCGGTGGACTCGGCACCAATTATTACACGACCAGCGGTTTCAAGTCGGATGCCTTTGGTACCCAAATCAAGAACAACTTCTCGCAGTATATCGGTCTGAATTTGAGTGTTCCCATCTTCAACCGCTTCCAGACGCGCGACAATATCCGTACGGCGAAGATTGAGCAGGAGAACCAGCAGTTGGCACTCGACAATACGAAGAAGACGCTCTATAAGGACATCCAGCAGGTGTATTACAACGCCCTGAATGCGCAGTCGAAGGAGAAATCATCGGAGGAGGCCGTCAAGAGTTCGAAGGATGCCTTCACCCTGATGCAGGCGAAGTACGAGAACGGTAAGGCTACCATCACCGAGTTCAACGAGTCGAAGAACCACTACCTGAAGTCGGAGTCGGATCTCGTTCAGGCACGATACGAGAATCTCTATCAGCATGCGCTCATAGAGTTCTATCGCGGAAAAGACTTGAATTTCTGATTTATTTGACAATCATTTTCTGTCCTTGATGGATATAGAGGCCCTTCTGAGTAGGGGCCTCTTTCTGTATCCGTCCATCAAGGGTGTACCAGGTGTTTCCTTGTGCATCATCCATGCTGATGGTATTGATGCCGGCACTCTCGTCCACGTAGTTTTTCAGTATGTAAAGGGCGGGTAGTGCTCGTCCTGTCTCATTGTCGAAGAGCGAGGCGTTGTACCAGCCGTCGGTTACTCTCTTTGTGTTCCAATCGAGTCCGTATTCATTCGCTTCGAGGAACCACCAGAAGAGGCCGTTCACCTTCGGATGGTTGTTGAGCATGGTAATGAGGTCTGCCGTAAACTGGCGCTGACCCTCGTAAGTGAGGGGATAGCCTGTCTCTTTGTCGCCCACCTTATAATGATAGCCGCAGCCTGTCTCCACCACCATGATTTGCTTGTCAGGGAAGTTGTTCTCCAATTGCGTCAGCCCCTTGTCGAGGTTGCTGACGGGGCCTTTGTAATAGGGGTAATACGATGTGCCGATGATGTCGTAGTCGATCTCATACTGCTGAATGCGTTTGAAGAAAGCCACATCGAGCGTGGGGTTGTTGGCGCACTGTTCCGTATGGAGGATGATCTTGGCCTCAGGACACACCTCGCGACAGGCTTTGCCGGCAGATTTCAGATATTTGGCAAAGTTGTCCCAGTTGGCGTCTGTGTAGGCTGTCCAGGCGCTGTTGGCAGACACTTTCCCACTGAACTGCCCATAGTCGATGAAAGTGCCGTTGGCATCCAGATAGCCCCAATGCATGCCAAAGGAAATCTCGTTACCCGTCTGGATGAAATCTGGGGTGGCGCCTGCGGCAACGAGGGCTTCCAGACTCTCCTTGGTGTATTTGTAGAACGTCTCCTCAGGATACCAACTATAGACAGCCCATGAGGCAGGTGCAGTCTGCTGCCCTGGATCGGCCCAGGTGTCTGAATAGTGGAAGTCGAGCATGAAGTTGAGGCCTGCATCCTTGATGCGTTTGCCGAGGGCCTTTACATATTCCAGATCCTGACGTACACCTTCTCCTTTGGCTTTATCTGAGGCCAGACTGGGATCCACAAACAATCGTACACGCATGGTGTTCATACCTTGGTCTTTCAGGAACTGGAGCATATCAGTAATCTTGTTGCCATCCTGATCCATGTAGTTTGCACCATGTTCCTCGTAAGTGGGGAGTAGTGAGATATCGCCACCCACATACTTCTGGGCGTGTAATGGTAAAGAGGTGAAGAGGTAAAAAAGTGAAATACCAATCACCCAACTTTTTGCCTTTATGAATCGATTCATCTTACCCATAACTTATTACTTATGATGACGGTTTGCGCGCTGCTCACGGTATTTGGCTTTCTGACGGGCAGAGCCGCTGCCGTGGGCACCAGTGATATACTGCTTCTTCTTGGCCTTGGTCTTCACCTTGCCATCGTTCTTAGGCTTATCGCCTCCACGTCCGAAGTTGATGCCGTTTTCAAGGATATGCTGGAAATCGTCCATAGGCTTAATGGTGGAACAGACGAACACCCGTGAAGGCCATTGCGATACCGTATTTGTCGCAGGTCTCGATGACGTTGTCATCACGCACGCTGCCACCAGCCTGGGCTATAAACTCGACACCACTCTTGTGGGCGCGCTCGATGTTGTCGCCGAAGGGGAAGAATGCATCACTGCCCAGTGCCACCTTCGTGTTCTGGGCGATCCAAGCCTTCTTCTCTTCCATCGTCAGCACCTCGGGCTTTGTCTTAAAAAACTGCTGCCAAGCACCGTCGCGCAGCACGTCGTCGTGCTCGTCCTCAGAGATATACACATCGATGGTGTTGTCACGATCAGCACGGCGGATATTATCGATGAACGGCAGGTTCATCACTTTCGGATGCTGGCGCAACCACCAGATGTCGGCCTTGTTGCCAGCCAGACGGGTACAGTGGATACGGCTCTGCTGGCCGGCTCCGATACCGATGGCCTGTCCGTCCTTCACGTAGCAGACGCTGTTCGACTGCGTATATTTCAGCGTGATGAGGGCGATGATCAGGTCGCGCTTGGCCTCTGGGGTAAAGGTCTTGTTTTGTGTGGGCATATTTTCAAAGAGGGCATCGTCGTCGAGTTTGATCTCGTTGCGGCCCTGTTCGAAAGTGATACCAAACACCTGCTTGCGTTCGATGGGCTCCGGCACGTAGGCTGGGTCAATCTTAATCACATTATAAGTACCTTTGCGCTTGTCTTTCAGGATTTCAATCGCCTCGGGAGTATAGTCGGGGGCAATCACACCGTCGCTCACCTCACGCTTCAGCAACTTTGCCGTTGTGGCGTCGCAGGTGTCGGAGAGAGCCACGAAGTCGCCATACGATGACATACGGTCTGCACCACGGGCTCTGGCATAGGCGCAGGCGATAGGTGAGGCATCGAGGTCCTTCACATCATCCACGAAATAGATTTTCTTCAATGTATCGCTCAGGGGCAGACCGACGGCTGCGCCAGCAGGACTCACGTGCTTGAACGAGGCGGCAGCGGGCAGACCCGTAGCGGCTTTCAGTTCCTTCACGAGTTGCCAAGCGTTGAAGGCGTCGAGGAAATTGATGTAGCCAGGACGACCGTTAATCACTTCGATGGGTAATTCGCCCTCCGTCATAAAGATCCGTGAGGGCTTCTGGTTCGGATTACATCCGTACTTGAGTGCTAATTCTTTCATTTGTTATTGCTGTTTTCGAATTTGCCGACAAAGGTACAAAAAAAAGAGGGAAGAGCCAAATATATTTTGGATTTTCCGAGAGTGAGTGTCTTCGACAAACCCAAAGTTACCTATTCATATCATCTTCTTGTTGTTTTGTCAGCACCTCAATAATTGCCAGTCCTAATTCCGTCAGAATCCATTCACCGTCATTATCTTTGCCTTTGTGCTTTATAATGCCCTTCTTTGTTAGTGCAGAAAGATCTCGCTCTATTGTCCTCTGGCTCACCGACAACATCTCCGACATTTGACGTCCACTAATTGTCGGAGCCCCATGTATTATTAGTAGTATTTTCTGCTGACGTTCAGGGAGTTTGGTCTCCGACATATCTCCGACAGCATCTCCGACATCAGACTCATCGACGGTGGCAAATAGAATGGTTTGGAAACAGGCTTCAACTCGTCCTTGTATCCTTCAAGTGCTTTGGTCTCATTGCAAATACGCGTAAGTCCACTTCCGCGCTTCTCCATGTAGTCAAGTTGAGCCATCACATTGGCGAGTATAGGATTACGTCTTTCGGAAGAAACATCAGCAATGTCCAAATTCTGTATCAACAGACCATTGTACATTCCGCCAGGTGAGGTTACAACGATCCGATCATCATAAATATCCAGATGCACTTCACCCCCCATTACAGTATAATCCCTATGGATAAAGTGGTTTACCATTGCTTCCAAAACTGCGCGTTCTGCATATTCAGGCTTGTTCTTACGTCCATCAGGCAATTTCTCCCAACCCCGCTTTGTGTTCGATTTCACGAAGTTCATGGCCTCACGAAGCAACATAAGCACATTACCCGTAAACTCTGCATCATTGATAGCATCGCCCTTTTCCTTTCCATCCCATCGTGTGCAGTAGAGGCGGGATTGCCATAAAGGACAATCATCGGCAAACATTGCACCAGCATTGGTGAGAGCACCAGTGTTCGTAACAAGTCCAAACGACACAAGATATTTCTTGTCCCATTCCTGATTGATACGTTTTTTGAACGTGTTAGCCAATATTGTGAAGGAATAA
Source organism: uncultured Prevotella sp. (assembly GCA_905233555.1). Lineage (GTDB taxonomy): Bacteria > Bacteroidota > Bacteroidia > Bacteroidales > Bacteroidaceae > Prevotella. The sequence continues at coordinate 12,838 of CAJODF010000071.1, forward strand.
TCCTCTGATTTATAATCCGTATGTAGCGAGTCGTATGTCTTGTTCGTGCCCTTCAACACCAGGCGTGACATTTGTTCTGCTGTCGCAGGTAAACTCTCGTCGCCATTTCTGACAAAGGCGATACGTTGCCCATCCCCCACATAGTAATAAGGCGTATAATGACCAGCGTTCACTTTCACTTGCAGGATGCGGAGTCCATCCACTTCATGCGGAATCATCTCCACATCAGGAAGCGGATCCATATAATCGCGAATCTTGCTGCTGATGGCTTCGCAAACATGCTGCACATCATCAAGCCCCCTGACAATACCGTCATTATCAACGCCGTAGAAAAGAGAACCGCCCAAGCCGTTGGCAAAAGCGCTCACACTCTTCAACCAACTCTTAGGTCTCTTTTCTTCCAGCATCACCTTATAGTCGTATGCCGTACATTCTGCTATCAGTTCATCTATTGTCCTCATATATTCTATAACGCAATTCGTTTGCAAAGATAATCTATTATTACGGAATGATCATAAAAAAACTAATCATTCTTCTCCGATAGGCGGCTCTGCTGCCATCCAACAGAACATTTCTTCTGGCTGGAGGTCATAACGCTTGGTTGTCTCGCTGACATATTGATTGATAATGTGATACCAGTCTTTCTGCTTCATACCAAAATAGCGTTCACCAAAATGGTTGAAGCACTCACGAACGATAGAAAGCAGTGTTGTTCCAGCATCCATCGCCATCATGTTATCTACCATCAGTCTTAGGGAATCATCATCCCGCACATCGTCAATTGTTGCCAATGGAACTTCCATCGCTGTTGTTTCGTCAGTGCGCTCGTATTTCTTGAAGTTCTCTGCCTGCTCAAAGATTTCCTTAAACACCTCATCTTGTGGCACAGGAGGATAGCCATGCTCAGCAAGTATCAGAATCAAGTCCATCTGTAATTCTGCCTTGATGTCCGAACGATTAGCCCAGTCGGTATATTTCGACTTGTCATCCACCATCTTTTTGACGGCAGCAGACAATTTTAGCAGTTTGTCCTCAGGATATTCAAAGCCGAACTTATGGGCAATCTCTTTCAGGATATCATAGAAAGCCTTTTCCTCATAAGTGATGCCTAAGTCTTTAAACGACTTCTTTTCCTTATTCACTTCTTTGAGCAGTTCCGCCATCTGTGCAGCCACTTCATTCAGCACTTCTTCGGCAAACACGGCATTATCGCTTCGGTCATTGTATTTCGTAACCAATGCGTTAAGGCGTTTTGTGAAATCGATACCTTTTATCTTATTGACCTTCTTGAAATCCGTAATCACCGTGCGCAACAGTCGTTCCATCAACTTCACTTTTGTATTGGGCTGTTTCAGTTTCTGTAGGCGCAGCATATAATCCTCACTCAGCACATCCAGGTGCTTTGTGTTAGCATTCACTTGGGCGATTTCCTCCACACCGTCCGATTGCAGGGCCTCCTCTATCATCTTACTCACCCGCAGGTTCATCTGTGAGGCATCGGGGGCATTACCTTTTGTCAGTTTATAGATGATGGAGCGCACACCTGTAAAAAAGTGGATGTCTTCACGGTCTTTGTCTGTAATCTCGTCATTATTGGAACAGAGGTTAAAGGCCGACTTCAGTTTCTTGGCATGTCCCATGAAGAGATTTTCTAACTTATCTGTTTTTTGTACAAACTCTGCCGCATTCCGCAGACACTCCAATTGCTCCAGAGGCGTACCCACTGTAAACTTCGTGTAGTCAAAGGCATTGAACATTCTGCGAAGGATGTCCAATTCATCTTTTACCATCGTCACGCTCTGCTCGATAGTCTCCACATTATCCCCAAGGTCGCCACCACCTGCATATTGCTTCAGGGCATTGTTCATATTGGTCTTGATGCCGATATAATCTACCACCAAGCCCTTGTCCTTACCCTCATATACGCGATTCACTCGTGAGATGGTTTGCACCAACGTGTGTTTCTGCAAAGGTTTGTCGATATACATCGTATCGAGACAAGGCACATCGAAACCAGTAATCCACATTGATACCACGATGGCGATTTTAAAGTTCGATTCCGGATTCTTGAACAATACGTCGAGTGCCTTCCTGTCTTCGTCTGAGCTGATTAACTCTCGCAGTTTGGGATCATCATCTTTTTCACGCGTCATTACCAGTTTGATGCGCTCTATTGGTGTATGTTCGCTATCACCTATTTTCTCTGCCCATTCAGGACGCAAGGCGATAATCTGCTTATAGAGGTCGTAGGCAATGAAGCGGTTTGAGCATACAAACATAGCCTTACCGCATACTGTACTGCCTTCCTCAATGCGTTTCTCGTAATGATGTACAAAGTCCTTGGCTACAACTGCCAATCGCTGTGGATCGCCCAGAATCTTATCCATCTGAGTGACGGCTTTCTTACTTTCCTCTATTTGGTATTCGTTGGCGCCTTGCTCTTCACATTGTTTATAATAGGCTTCGATAGCCTCCAACTGCTTATGGTCGGCAAACACCTTGGCTGCCCTACCCTCATAGACAATGCGACGGGTAATACCATCGGCTACTGATTCCGTCATCGTATAAGCGTCCACCACATCACCAAACACATCGATTGTAGCATCAACTGGCGTGCCAGTAAAACCTACATAGGTAGCATTAGGCAGTGAGTCGTGCAGATACTTGGCAAAGCCATAACTGCGCTTCACACCCTCTTCTGTGATTCTCACATTCTGCTCCACGTTGGTCTGTGAACGATGGGCCTCGTCAGAGATACAGATGATGTTGGCACGATCAGAAAGCAGATTGATATCTTCTGAGAACTTCTGTATCGTAGTCAGAAATACACCTCCGCTCTTCCTGCCTTTCAGCAATTTCCCAAGTAACGCTCGCGATTCCACATTGACAACCGTCTCGTCGCCAATAAACTGCTTGGCATTCACAAACTGGCCTGACAACTGGTCGTCCAGATCCGTGCGGTCTGTTATCAGTACGATGGTAGGACTGGCCAGATGCTTACTGCGCATCAGCACTCGCGTCAAGAAGAGCATCGTCAAACTCTTACCACAGCCCGTCGCTCCGAAGTATGTGCCTCCCTTACCGTCACCATGTATATTAATATGTGAGTGCTCCAGGATATTATCATAGAGGGCTTGCGTAGCAAAGAACTGAGGATAACGGCACACAATCTTCTTTTCATTCTTCGACGTGTCAGGGAAGAAAACGAAGTCCTTCATCACGCTGAGCAGCCGTTCCTTTCTGAACAGCCCTTCCATCATGGTGTGTAGCGAGTCGATACCATCATTGGCCTTGTCCGTTCGTTCCACTTTTCGCCAGGCATAGAAGAACTCGTAGGGTGTGAACAGCGTGCCATATTTGTTATTCACGCCATCGCTAATC